>CAZIDU010000063.1:0-25861 GCA_964538055.1 uncultured Desulfocapsa sp.
AAAAAAAAACACAACATAAAAAAAATAAAAACAAAAAAAAAAAAATAATGCCTCGAAATTTAGGCTCATTAAAAAAAAAAAAAAAAAAAATCGGTGCGCTCTCCATTCAAATTATGAACAATCCTCATAGTCAGACAGAAAAAAAACAAAGGTCGAGAAACACATCACCTGCAATATCAACGCCTTATCCCGCCATTTTTTTCAGTGGGTAACAGTCCCTTCATCGCCTCAGTAATTTCCTTAGCATCCTGATCATTTTCAATGATATAAGGAACAATGAGCATCATTAACATGGTACGGGTTTCATTCACCGAATCGACGCGAAACAATTGACCCAGATAGGGAATATCCATCAGCAGAGGGATGCCGCTACTATTATCGCTAGAGGTAGTGGCAATCAATCCACCAAGTAACACCGAACCACCATCACGCAGGGTTAGACTTGTATCTATGCGCCGGGTTAATATAGATGGGCTTGTGATATCACTTGCTGTTTTTGACGAAACCTCACTGACCTCCTGGGTTACTTCAAGATCCACCCTATTACCGGAATAGACGGTGGGTTTAACAGTGAGGAGAACACCTGTCTTACGATACTCAATGGTTTGCAATATACCCGTATCACCACCAGTGGAGAGTTCTGACGAGGCCTGCTGACTAGTAACAGTGGGAACATCTGTACCAACATCTATACTTGCACTGGTGCCACTCTTCACCATAATTCTGGGGGTGGAGACAATATTAACCAAATCCTCTGAGGCAAAGGCATTGAGCATAGCTCTTGTTTCACCACCACTATCTAGATTAAAAGAGAATCCACGACCTCCAATCCCAAGACCACCTAAGGTCCCAGCCTGCCCCAAAAGGTTATTAATACTCACATCAAAGAGCCACTCAATCCCTGTTTCTTTATCTTCGGTGAGAGTAATTTCGGCAATGGTAACCTCTATGAGGACCTGCTTGGCAGGACGATCAAAATGACGGATAAGCCCAAGTATTTCCTGCCACTCATTCGGCTCTCCTTGAAAGACAACACAATTGCTAAATTCGTCGATAACCAGACGTTTTGTAGAACGCGATGCCACCCGATTGCTTGACACCGTCCCCGTCTCTTTTGTTCTGGCGGCGGCTGTACCTGGGCCTACCTGTGATGAGGCAAACTGGTCACCAAGGAGTTCATTTACCACCCTGCCAACTTCAGTAGCAGTGGTATGTTGAACATCATAAAAAAAGATCCCCTTCTCCCCTGCCTGACCTCCAGGCTTATCAAGACTTAATGCCCATTCTTTCACATGATCCAGAATCTGGGCACTTGCAGCAAAAACCAGTACCGCATTGATATTTTGCACTGGTAAAACAATAATACTTCCCATGGGTGGCTTCAGACTAGCGGAATAGCCTTCCGTTTTCAGGACATTCACCAATAATGCAGCAAGCTGGTCGGCTCCCATAAACATTGGCTCTATACGTAAACTATTGCGTCCACGCATGTAGGGCTGATCCAAAAAAGAAACAGCTGCCAGGGCCTCTTTAACCACAGAAAAAGAACCCTTTAGAAGAACTGCGTTACGCTCTGGATCCTCAAATATCTCTAACTCCTGCCCCTTAAATGCCTGAGTCAACCAGCCCTTCACATGGGTATTACGAACAACAGTGAGGGGTACTAATTGAAATACCGGGCGATGGGAATCTGGAACCTCTGGAAGGGCACGACCACTAACCAGCAGGGGAGTTTCCCCCGTTGTTTTACTTGATGCCACAAAACGGAGAAGATCACCCTGCCGGGTCACGGATATGCCATAATTATTCAAAACCTGCCGGGCAAGCTTATCGAGCTCGGCGGGAGTTTGCATAGAACCAGTACGCAGGGTAACTAAATCACGAAGCTTAGCAAGCTCAGGAGCAATTTCAAAACTTACCCCCAGGACATTACCATACACTTCATTAATAAAGGCCGGCAGAGGCATATCATGAAAATTAACATCGGCAAGCTCATTATCCGGGTAAGGAAAGGAAAGTGGCTGCCTGGAACTCAACTCTGGATTTTTAAATTCAAGGGGAGCTGGGGTAGTAACAACACGAGTGACTTGAGAGGCCCCAGAATTATCGGGTGAAGGGCTGCTTTCATTTTCAATTACAGTATCAGTAGCATACTGTTTTTCGAGAGGAATCAATGGATCTGGCAATGTCAACTTGCTATATTTCGCTTCCTGACAACCATTAAGAAACAATAACAATAGCAATGGGAGACACAAAGAATAAATAAACTGCAAAAAATATCGGTAACAATGTAACATTATTTTTTTTCTTTTCCTTTTTGATATAATGGAACCACTGTAACATCACCATTATTTACAATCATAATCGAACTATCAACAATAGCACCTAGAACAAAACCGCCAGGCAGGGAGTCCCCAGGCATAAAACGGTAATTTTCCTTATCAAGATTAACAATAGCAACAGTCTGGCCATTCTCCTCAACGATACCAAGCAATTTAATCTTTAAATTTTGTAAATTCTGGATAGCTGAGGATGTCCCTGCCTTTTTTTCTTTTAGGAGATACTTGGAGTCATTAAGTAAAAGTTGATCAGTTTTCTGGGCACTTTGCGGCAACCAGGGCTCAGGATCTGCTACTTGGGGTCCTGGCAAAAAAGGTTCTGAAGTAAAAAACCAGATTGCTCCCAGAGAAAGACCGCAAAACGTTAGCAATAATATTATTTTTTTTATTTTCACGCTTATTTTTTCGTTTTCATTACGGTTGAAGGCGTCGTAAAAACTCTCTATCCCTTAATTACTTTCTATTGCTCGATAATCGTACAAAAAACCTTCACATCCATCACAAAGCGTTGTTTTTTACGGCCCTGAACCTCCAACCGTTCAACCGACAGCAAATGTTTTACCGATTCAAGGTCAAGTAATATCTTAAATAACGATTGCCGCCTGAAATCGCCCTCTACTCTTGCTGAAACCTGCCATACACCGGGGAGATTTGACAAAGGAACTGGAGGCGTCACCTTAACTCGACGATGTTTAACATCCTGCTGCTGTAATAACGAGGTAATCCAGGTTTGTGTAGATGCCTGGGCAAGCCCCCTTGACTCGGCGACAAGCAGTCGTGTTTCAAGATCCTTCTTCGTGCGAGATATTTCTTCAGATCGCACAAACCAAACATCTTCATTCGCAACCCGTTGCAAACGTATAATTTGTGTATTTTTTTCCTGGCAACGATCTTGGACCTGTTCCGTCACATCAGCCAAAAACTGATACAAAAGGTAACAAACGATACAAAGAACACACCAACACCCCAGCCGTAGCCGATAATTGGACTTCCATTGCAGAACAAGAGTGTCTGGAAGATAATACTGTATCATTCTGCGCCAACTGGAGCTTGCATAGCTCGCTTTAGTACAGTCATCTTGAGTTGAAGGTTACCATCATTACGATCATTAACGGCAGATACATCTGTAAATATTTTTTCCTGGGAAAAGACACGAATACAATCACCTGGATCAAGTTTGTCACCTTCTATCACAAGTTCAAGGGTACCATTATTAAATTTCCACGATTTTACTGTTGCCTTCAAGCCTCTTAACTTACGGACCACAACTGCCCAGAGATGAAGCTGAGCTGGATATGGCGACAGTTTTGTGAACTCTGTTATCATGGCCTTATCTTCATAGGTTCGCTGACGAGCCGTTAAAATTGGCTCAACCTGTTTTGTAAGATCCGTAACGCGACCCACAAGCTGTTTTTCAAACTGAGTCCATTTAATAAGAGTCATTGCCTGATATCCAAAAACCAAAAAAAGGACACAGAAAAAGGGCAGAAGATACTGTTCATACTGAAAACCACCTGAGCCATGCAGGCTTGTGGCGACACCCCAGGGGGTCTTAATTGATGGCAGGGAAACGCATTCGGGAAGTTGCGCCGGGAGAGACAGATCATTGCTACGATAGAATTGCCGTAATTCATCAGAAGTTGGATATTCCATCCACCATTGACTATCCAATAAGACATCATCTTGCCAATACTGAGCGACAACACCGGAAAGACATTGCACTACACGCACACCATTTTCCAGAGGAAGAGGAAAAAAAAGATCTTCAGGTATAACCTCGGCCTTGCTCGCATCAAACTGCTGCAGCAACTCCTGTCGAGTCCCTTCATCCCATATCCATACGAGGGCATTATTGCCCTGCCAGACGACATACTGACTAGTTTTACTAAAGGGGCTCCATTGCTGCAACTGCAGAGATAAAGTTTCATTTTTATCCTGAATTCCAGAAGGTATAAAAAAAACTTTATAAAGACAGAGTGAACGCCCGACAATCCACCGGGACCGCCCCATGCCGGCAAGAGATTCAACCTGCACCTCATCAGCAATACCATGGCTAAATTTCTGTCTGAAAAAAAACGATTTCACTCTTTTCCACGGGGTTCTGCCGCACCGAGTCTGGAAGCGGCGTTGTTATGTCATAATCTATTAGCCAGGGAGCCCCATTGGCAGAACCTGGTGTTAAAATAACATGTATCTCTCTCATACTCACACCATCCGGGTGCCACAAGGAAAGACGCTGATAGTTAGTAGGAAAAAAAATAAGCCCTAAGGGGTCAAGAGGCAACACCCTACCCGCTCCAGTGTTTATGTCCGTAAAACTTGTAAAAGGACTATGCTGACGATAGGCGACTATTTTTTTTGCAATCTCTTGATCTATTCCTGGTATTGCCTGTAAGACCCGGAGGGGGGCTGTATTAAAACTTGGCGATCCTCCCAGGGCGACGGTGGTTAAACGAGAAAAAGCACTGCCTTCCCAAAGGGCTTTGTAAGCCTGCCAGCCCATTACCTGCCGTACCTCCCAACTTGAAAAGAAATGGCGATTTGCAGGAGGTGGTAAACCCAATATTTTGTAGGCTGGTGCCTCAGCACCATTCAGACGATGAAGACTATTTTTATCCGTATAGTCTAGTAACTTATCTATCAAAGGACTCTGCTCAAGGGCAGGCACCTCAAACTGACTGAGAAGGCCCTGCATCACCGTGCGCTGAAAGTTATTTACGCCTATAAGCCCTGCTTCATCCTGTACCGAAAAAACAACTTCATTGATACCATAATATGCAGAGTCAGCAAGGGAAATAAAGGGCCCAGGCACCCTGAGCACAATTGACATTGATGGCGGTTGCAATAAGACCTGTTGGCCTTCTTCAGCGAGTTCAGAGGGAACATGCAATCCATCAATCCCCATACGCTGCGTCCCTAGCAGATATAAAAGCACAGCCCTAGATGCAGCAATGGATACCTCCTGACGTAACACCGCCTGGTCACGTCGAGACTCCACCACCACCCGATTCGCCCAAAGAGCAAAAAATGAGGCGCCAAGGGTTATAGCCACCAGTATCCACAAAGTCATTGCCAGAACAAAGCCTTGATTATTCTTAAGGGACACGGGGATATTAATCATTATTCGTAACTATTAACCATGCTATTGAACAGCACACTATTTATCCGGAATCGGGGGACACGATCCCAATTCAAAAGAAAAAGACGAATTCGGTCATGTCCCCAGTTTCCTACCAGCGTATTCGTTATGCAATTTCGACTCAAACTCAATTTCGGTAAATAGTTACCATTATTCAAAAATATCCTGAATAGTTGACCGGGGCTGCGTTCTTGCACGTATTGGCATAAACCATCCAGAGGCCATTTCACCATCCCCAACCTGAAGGGTAACAGCCGACGGCAATTGCGGTAAATTGCTATTGGCAATGGGCCAATCACTATAACTTACACCATGTTCATCGATAAAGGAAAAACGAATGTCACTGTTTTGCCAACATCCCATTTCAACCTCAGGGTAAGCATCCTGTTGATAGAGTAAACAATTCTGCTGTTTTATGCTTTCAAACCATAACCGAACCACCCCAGGCACACCGACATCACCCTGCATTGAATGCAAAGAAAGCCCGTAAAAACCATTTTCATCACCAGCAAAAACGGCATCAGCCTGTGGAGCATCAGGAGTTATTCCAGATATGAGATCGGTAAGCAGATGTTCCCTGAGAAAGGTAACACGCTGCTGATCTATCTGGTTAAGGATACGGCCACGCAATTCATAAATCAAGGAAAGACCTTGCATGAGCATGGACATCACCATACTGAGGAGAACCAAAACCACAAGAATTTCCAGAAGAGTAAAACCAGAGGAAGGATCTTCCTGCATATCTTTCTTCGGAATCTTATTGGCCAAGTGTAAACTCCCGAACCTGACGATACCCAACCTGCTTCACCGAAAAATCTGCGACTAACTGGTCACCTGATACAACATTAACTGCAACGTCATACAGTGCCAGTTCATAAAGACTTTCCCTGCCGAGTCTATTAACCCCTTGCTGCACAGGTTCAACGAGATGCCCCTCCCAACGTATATAAAAAATACCAACTTGTTTTTCACCTGTGGGATGTTCCATAGGGTTAAGGGAGGACAAAACAGCTAAAGCAGTACGACTACCACGATATTTTAGGCTATGTTGCTCAACCCTATACAAGCTTTCGAGGCTGGAGTTAATCCAACTAAAGGTGGCTATACCGACGGTGGCAAGTAAGGTCATGGCCACAACCACTTCCAGCAGAGTAAAACCCGAATTTTCCGAGGACTGAAATGTCATAGAATCGGCTGGCAATAAGGAGGTTTAAGGTTCAACATAAATATTGTATCATTCGTTTGAAGCTTTACCGTGCCCCCCTCACAAAAGCCATTTGCACGATAACGAATAGGAGTCTCAGCCTGGAGAATCCAGCCCTCAGGTAATTGCAAAGGGAGGGAGGAATCAGCAGCAGAATACTGATAGAGTTCAAAGCCCCTGGCTATACGCCTTGCCTGTACACATAAATCCGCTAATTGCTCAAACACTTCATCACGCTCAGCGGCAGCTTGAAAACGCTGAACGACCTTACCAGTATGAGGCATCACCACACCAGCGACTAAGGCTAAAATGGCTAGAACAACTACAATCTCAAGCAAGGTAAAGCCTTGATTCAGCTTAAGCTTATTCAGGTGGAAGGTAGCCAACATCTGCGTCAGTATCCTCACCGCCACTTTTACCGTCAGCACCTAAAGAATAAAGGGCAAAAGGATAGCCATCCCGTCCTGGAACTTGATATTTATATGTATTTCCCCAAGGATCGAGGGGAATTTCCTCATCAATATATGGCCCTTTCCATAATGATTTCAGAGGTTCTTCTGTTGGCCGATGAAACAACAGCATAAGCCCCTCTTTCTCTGTAGGAAAACGATTGGTATCCAAACGCATGGTTTCCAGGGTTCCTTTAAACATCTTTATTTGAATACCAGCAGTTTTTACCTTGGAAGAATCAACCTTACCAAACATCCGTGGCCCAACCAAACCTGCCAGCAGACCAATAATGACCAGAACAACCAACATCTCAAGAAGGGTAAAACCAGTATGCCCTTGACCACGTAAGACTTTCGCCATAATGAATACCTTAAAAAACGTTATTTTTACATACCAACATCATTTACACTCGTTATTCCTAAAATCAAACCTGCCATAATAACACCAACCACGGCACCAATCAATAAAATTGCAAAGGGTTCAACAAGAGCAAGAAAACGAGCCATTCTGGTTTTAACATTAGTATCAGATAAGCGTGCCAAAGAACGTAGCATTGCAGGTAATTTTCCAGATTGTTCCCCCACTTTCACCAGATTAATACCTGTTACCGGTAAGGCACGGGCCTCTAACAAAGCCTCTGCAATACTGACACCTCCACGAACCGATTTTGTTACACTGCCAAATCGTTGTTTAAGACTCGTAATAGTAATATTGTGCTGAGCGAGCTCTAAAGCAGTAATAAGTTCCACCTTATGCTCTAGGAGTGCAGCAAGCATAGCAGCCCAACGACCGGTATCGGATTCAACAAGCCACACACCCGTTAGTGGTGCTGCAGCTAAAAGATCCATCACTTTGCGGCGAAACTTTTTATCAGCGAATAAATAGCAGACAAGTATAACAACAATTACGGTCAAGGCAAGTATGATGTACACATTATCATGAAAAAGTTGACCTGTTCCCATAACCATACGTGCTAGCCAGGGGATATCACCACTCCCCTTTTCTAAAATTTTGACAAATTTTGGCACAACAATCAGGAAAATAAGCATCACCGCCGCAATACCAGAGATAACCAAAATAGCTGGATAGGTTAGGGAACCGATGAGTTTTTTACGTGATTCTATCTCATATTGCCATTGATCCAGGCCATCACGAAGTGCCGATGCAAGGCTACCTGTGGCTTCACCAGCTTTCGTGAGCAGATGAAAATAGGAAGGAATTTTGAGTTTTGCATTTTCAAGAGCAGTAGAGAAAGAGTGCCCTCCACGAAGAGCCGTGCCAATACTTTTACATTTTTCTTTTAAAACAGGATGTGGTTCAGCTTCAGTAAGGGAAGAAATCGTTTCATCCACTGGTACCTCAGATTCCAGTAGAACACAGAGGCGCTCCATAAAACCTGTTAATTCTTGCTGACTGATTTTAGTCGGTGGACGAAACCAAGACGAACCGGATGTCGAAACCTTTATCTCGTGAAGACTTGTTAACGTTAGCCCCTGACGACGCAACAGTCTTGCTGCAAGACGAGAATTTTCTGCAGAAATACCACCTGTTACCATATTGCCATTCTTCCCAATGGCCTTATATTCAAATTCAGGAATTGACAAATTCATTAGACAGAAGCCACACGTAAGACTTCTTCAATTGACGTTTTCCCCTGCCAGGCTTTTATCAGACCATCCGCTCTTAAAGAACGAACATTTTGCTGACGTACTGTTTTCCAGATATCATGTTCGGAAGCTCTATCAATAATCATTTGCTGAATTTCAGGCGACACTCCAACCATCTCATATATACCAAGCCGACCGGAATATCCTGTGCTTTGGCATTTTTCACACCCCAAAGCCTTGTGCCAATTTGCAGACTGACCTGCTAAAGAGGCAGGAATAAAAGGAGCAATTTCATCAAATAATTGTTCACTCACAACATCCGACGGAACCGCACAATGAGGACAGAGTTTACGTACTAATCGCTGTGCCATCACAGCCTTAAGAGGGGTTGCAACGAGGAATGGTTCAACACCCATATCAATCAGCCGGGTGACGGCACTGATAGAATTATTGGTATGGAGAGTCGACACCACAAGGTGACCGGTAAGTGATGCCTGAATTGCAATTTCAGCAGTTTCTTTATCACGAATCTCACCAATCATAACCACATCGGGATCTTGACGCATTATGGAACGTAAAGCCCTGGCGAAGGTATAACCAATTTCAGTATGAGTCTGAATCTGAGTGATCCCATCAAGATAAAATTCCACAGGATCTTCAACGGTAATAATCTTTCGTTTCCTATCATTAATTTGCTCAAGAGCTGCATACAGTGTCGTAGATTTTCCGGAACCAGTTGGACCTGTGACCAAAATAATACCATTTGCCTCCTTAATCCAACCAGACAGACTGGAATAATGATCAGCCTGAAGGCCAAGATCCTGCAGGTAAAAAGCCTGATCATCTTTAGGCAAAAGCCGTAAAACAATAGATTCACCATGCACACCAGGTGCGGTTGACACCCGTAAATCCACTTCAACACCACTAATCCGAACAGTAACCCGACCATCCTGGGGCAGCCTGTTTTCTGAAATATCAATACCTGAAATAAGTTTTATTCGTGAGGCAATTGCTGGAAAACGATGGGTCGGCAGCATAAAGCGATTATACAAGATGCCATCAATTCTAAAGCGTACTTCCATTTGCTTTTCGCCAGGTTCAACATGTATATCTGAGGCACGTTGATCCAGCGCCTGGGCAAATAAATTGGCAACAAACTCTATAACAGGGGCTTCTTCAGCCAGTTCACGCAGTTGAGACAAATCATCCTTAGCATCCCCCTGAACATGACGACTGACGAGGTCTAAGGCCTTTTCAAGATCATAACGACGAATCAAAAAAGGTTTATGAGTCATCTCTGGAAATGATTTCCTTAACAATTCAACACAGGATGAGGCTAAGGGATCTTTAGCAATGTAACTCAATTCATCAGCAGCAGAAAACCAGGCTAAGACTTCCTGATCTAGCCACCAGTCAATAGCAACTCCACTGGCAGTTATAGCTTCTAAATACATTTGAGGTGCTGTTGGCAACTCTAAAATATTAATAAGAGGAATAGCCAAAAAATCTTTTAAGAACAGGAGCAGATTTTCTTCAGAAATTGCACCAAGACGAACAAATATAGCGCGGTAATCGCCACCAAATTTTTGTTTATACGTTTGAGCATTTTTAATATCAGATGCAGATATGGTCTGTTGAGCTAATAGTGCCGTACACAGAGAAGATTCCGCAGATTCTTGCATAACTGCCTCAGCCCCCAACTCCATAATATTACTTCCTTTCTCCTGCATCTTCGACTGACTCAAGCCATACCTTTGATGTTAATTTTAAAATCGACAAGTGCAGTTGTGCCAAATTGTTTTTCCTGAATCACCTCAAATAGTAGGACATCCACTTCTCGGTGCAAGAATGCAACCGTCCTATTCATAATCCCAGAAAGACAGACATTAATAAAATATGCTCCTGGCACAATGCACAGCAAAATCGCAATTGATTTTAAGAAAATTTCCAGCAATAGCAGCATTACAAACATTAGTGAAAAGCACTTTCTGTACAATTCCCAACAATCAACAACTCTCAACCATGTAATTGCACCCCCTGACAACTTGACAGAACATACGTTCGACGGCATTTGAACACGTCCCATCTCGAAGACCAGATTCAATTTCGAAAAAGGTATCATCTAATGCCAGTAGTGGCTCAAGGCTCTTTGGTGAAAACCAGAACATAGAGCCCGCAGGGAATATGTCATACTGGAAATTGATGTGTAGATAGTTAGATATTCTCTGCACAACGTCCCTATCAAAGATCATGTTCTGATCATTGTGCTCGACCAGGTAGTTTTTGGGCGCAACCAGTCCAAGTCGTGCATTATTTCTGAATCGAGACAAAATTTCCTCAACGTGCTCTTTTGATCCCAACAAAGCAGTAAAAATATCATCTGGAATATTATCTCCATCATCTCGGTAGACACTTGGCTTTGAGTGGATTTTACATACTGCTGTATAACCTGAACCCTGGATAACCTTAAGCATATGTATGAACGGTAAGATATCGCGACCACGATTTTCAACTAACTCAATATAAGCATCGGGAAAATCCTCAAGCACTTTTTGAGCCGCAAACGAAGATGTTACACTGACATACATATCAAAACTATAATCACCAAATGATTCCACCAAATAATCACGTATATTCGGCCACAGTTCGTCATAATCAAGGTGGAGAATTACCGCATAGTCGGATTTTTTTACAGGCGAGTGTGTATTTCTTAATTTGGGCGAAAGCAAAGAATCATAATCACGGAGAACATCGTACGTAGTTTGCAGATAGCCATAACCAAATTTTTGATCCGGTTCAAGATGGGTACCTTCGGCCCATTCGTTCCAGGCGTTTACAAATACAATTTTTTCATCAGCAGAATATTTTTGGTTAGAATGAACCTTGTTGACGATCGAAGACAGCCATTGTTTGTAGCGTAATAAGCTGAACCCATGAAAAATATTACTATTATTTTGCTTGCGTGCTGTATTGTCCCAAGAGAGCATGGGGGTTCTGTACAGCTTGTAATCTGGTTCCTGACTTAATACTGCATAGCTTGCCATCTGGTCGTAGCTGAAGATGTGACCATTAAAATCTGGGTTAACCAATTCCAGTTCCTTGTCGATAAGCGAACTGTGAACAATATGTGGCGGAAATTCTACCGAAGCATCAAAATCAAATTCTTCTGGGGAAAGAATGCCAAAAGTTTGTGCCGACATAAGGTAGAGTCCCGGAATGCCGTGCCTCACCATTTCATCACGCCAAATTTTAGCAGTTGCAGCCATGTTTGGGATAATGTCAGCGCGGTAGATAATCAGAATTGGTTTTCCATCAATACGAATGTAACGTTCATCCTTGAAATATTTGACCAGATGGCGAATAAATGCCAACGAATCCTCTTTACTATGATTCTGACTGATGAGTAGGTCTTCTTCCTTACCGTCCCAGCGGCGACTCCAGTTTTCGTTAGCCCACGTCAAGCAAAAAGGAATATCGACCTTTTTATTAGTTAACATCGACTCCAATGGCGAATCCATTAGAATTTTACCATCGAACCAGTAAAAATAGTAACTGAACCCGTGTATTCCATATTCCTTGGCTAACCTGGCTTGCTCTTCCATCACATCAGGAACACGCAGGTCATAATAACCATGGTGAATAGGGCAATGTGGTTGATAGTGTCCGAAGTAATTGGGTCGAGCCTTGCCGACATTAGTCCATTCGGTAAAACCTTTTCCCCACCACTCATCGTTTTCGGGGAAAGGATGAAACTGTGGAAGATAAAAGGCGATCAGCTTAACCAAAGGGTGGATAGGCGGATTATTCTGATATTCCACAAACTGATTACGAGTTTGGTCAAATTCTATCCAAGGAATTTCAGTTTTGCTGTCAACCACTTCACTCACTGTTTGCACAGACTCAGTTAGCGGGATAGTAGCTGTCTGGAGAGCAGAGACGGCGAACTTTTCTTTATGTGTCAGAATAGTTGTGCTCAAGCTTTCGATATCTTCTTTTATTTGACAAACTGCAGTCACGGGATTGTTCGCACGCTTACTCATGAAAGGTGCCATTGCAGTTTTCAACTCCCCCCTCATCATTCGGCCAAAAAACCTCAACGGTTTGGTGACATAAAAAGATTTCGAAAAAACCATGCTGACAATGTGCGCATTAAGCATCGTAGCTAATTGATTTAATTTAGCGATTTGCTCATCACATTCTCCTACAATTTGATTCAGAGCAGTAATCTGACTGTCGCGATTAAATACATCTTCTTTAAGAATGCTAAGTCTCCTATCACGACAGGAGGCCGCTTCCTCAAGACTGCTAAATATCCTATCACGATCGGATATCGCATCCTCTAGATCGCTAATTCTCCTATTACGATAGGATATCTCCTCCTCTAGAATACTAAGTCTCCTATCACGATCGGATATCGTTTCCTCAAGAAAGCTACGCTTACTCTCCCCGTCGGATATCGCTTGATTAGCAGCCTCTTTTTGCGCCAAAATCTTATCCACGAGCAACAGAGGCGAGCTAAGTCGCTCAAATTCGTTCGACCAACGCATTACCTTGTTCTGTAGTTCCAAGTCATCAAGCTTTGTTTTTTCGGATGCCACATCGAGCAAAGCTGCGTAAACCTCACAAACGATGGGCGGGCAGGTATCGTCCGCCAACAAATCATGCAGTTCATAAACCGTATGACGTAGCCCTTGATCGAGAAATGTGTTTTTGTAGCTTTGTAGCTCTATAGGATCAATTTCCAAACCAGTGTATTTTGCAACTCGCATCAACTCACGATCTGGTGAATGCATCAGGCGATCATAATCCACAAGCACCCGCTTATCGCCAGCACTCCCTGTTAAACTTGTGATGACATGTCCAAGCCACAACAGATAGCTAAGCTCTGTTTCAATACCATTACGTTTGGCCAAAGACTTGACGACGCTAAGTGGATTGCGAACTGCCAGGAGGTAACTCACATCGAATTGACAGTGGCTAAAAACCTCTTTCCAGAATGGTAATAGCTTTGCCACACGTGGGTCTTTGAAGCCAAAGACAGGCGCTGTGCCAACCCTCTGACGAAGCAACTCGATCGCACGAAGGAAGTAACCTTGCTTACGTAAATTTCCTACATCGATAGCGTTAATGGCAGACAAATGGTACCAATCACTGTCAACGGTGCTTAGCATTTCCATATTCAGCGCATTAAGATCAATATCCTCCCAAAATCCTTTGGCATTATCTCCTGCGATAGCAGGTGTCAATCTTTCTCCGAGTTGCACCCCCATTACCTGCAACCCGCGTGTAATGGCACTCGTACCGCTGCGGTGCATTCCCAGCACGACAATCAATTTATTGTTCTTCATTTCCATAATATCTATTTTCTTCAACCTTGTACTTGCTGTAGCTCAATCTCTGGATAACAATCAAAATCAACAATCCCGGTCGCTATACTTTCTGTATCAGGTTGTACCCTGAACATGGCGATATCGACCAATCGATGGAGAAACGTTTCACTGCCATCCACATCCCCAACCACACCCGCATTCAGAAAATACACGCCTGGATTCAAGGCGCAACAAAACCGGAATTCAACCCGATAGTTTGATCCTGCTTCCACATAGACCAAACTATTTCTGACTGAACTTGCAGATACGCCTCCGCCCAGCTCTACTCCAGAAGTGGTTTTGATTAGCATGCCGAAGCGCACGTTACTTGCGCTAATTGTAAATTGCACATTATAAGTATACCTATAGGTTTTGCTACGAATCAGGTTATTGACCTGCTCACCCGCCAACGTCAATACCGCAGGCGTTTCAATAAAGGCTCCATTAGTTTCAATAAAGGCTCCATGAGATTCGTACTCGATAGTACTGCTGGGTTTGAGATTAGGGTCAAAACTTTCTTGCAGCTCTCGTGTGTGCTTAATGGGTGCTTGATCTTCAGGCGATTGATCTTCAACGGCCATGACTGATTCGACAACATGCCCATCCTCTCGGCGAATCTGCTCAAAACTTTCTTGCAGCTCTTGTGTGTCCTTAATGGGTGCTTGATCTTCAGGCGATTGATCTTCAACGGCCATGACTGATTCGACAACATGCCCATCCTCTCGGCGAATCTGCTCAAAACTTTCTTGCAGCTCTTGTGTGTCCTTAATGGGTGCTTGATCTTCAGGCGATTGATCTTCAACGGCCATGACTGATTCGACAACATGCTCATCCGCTCGGCGAATCTGCTCACGAATGGCATCACGTTTATCCGCAGGGGCGTAGAGTAACTTTTGATAACGGCCCACGATTTGCTTAGGTACGCCAACTGCCAATTTTTCACCCGCATCCAACAGCACGGCACGGTCACACAGCTCAACGATAACGCTGCTTGAATGAGAGACAAACAAAATGGTCGCACCATTTGCACGGATGGCCTCGATACGGGAGAAGCACTTGCGTTGAAAGAGTTCATCGCCTACAGAGAGCGCTTCATCAACGATCAGAATTTCAGGATCGACATTGATGGCGACGGCAAAAGATAGTCTAACCACCATGCCGCTTGAATAAGTCTTGACCGGCTGCTCAATAAACTCGCCAATGTCGGCGAAGGCAACGATGTCGCCAAAGCGCATGTCGATTTCTTCGTTACTCAAGCCCAGCACTGCGGCATTCATATACACGTTTTCACGCCCTGTAAATTCAGGGTTGAAACCGGATCCGAGTTCGAGCAATGCCGCAATACGGCCGTTGGTATAAATACTGCCAATAGTAGGAGTTAGCGTGCCGCAGATCATTTGCAACAAGGTAGATTTGCCACTACCATTGCACCCGAGAATACCGACAGTTTCTCCCTTTTTAACTTCGAAGGAAACATCTTTGAGTGCCCAGAATTCGCGGAAATAATGTTTTGGTGATTCACCCATCATCCGGCTTAGGCGCGGCAAGACAAATTGCTTGAGTCGGTGACGCGGGGTATCGTAGATCTCGTAGCACTTGCTTATATTTTGAATACGAATAGCGATATCGTTCATAACTGAATCACACGATCCTGACAGCTTTTTTTACTCTCTAAGTCAATCATCAGGTCATTTTGTAATACACAAAGACCACGGTTCGTTATTTCTTTAACTACCTGCTGCATGCAAATATCCAGCTCACCACAGGGCCGGTGGGGCGAACGCATAATAGTAGTGTGATACCAGAAGAGACTTTTTGAGTTTGATAAGTGTGTAATTATAGGTATGTCAGAGGACATCCGCAAACCCCTTTCTGGTTTTCTGGAACCAGACATAACCTGCCCAGGCGACGATGGTAGCAACGAGGGTGTAAATACCCAAAACCATCCATGCCGGCTGGTGTCCCCAGATCAGTACTTCTCGCATCTGCTCGATGATGATAGTAAGCGGATTAGCCATGATTAACGGACGAAACTTTTCCGGAACCGCTGTCACCGGGTAAAAAACGGGAGACAAGAACATTAATACAGTGGTTAGAATGGTGATGGTTTGTCCGACATCGCGTAGAAACACGCCCAACGATGCGAGCATCCAGGAAAGACCAAGGGCGAGAATGAGCAATGGCAGGAACACAAACGGAACGAAAACTACCGTCCAGTGCAAGTAGCCGTTAAAGAATATAAAGGCAGCAAGTAGCACACCAATACTGATTAAACAGTGGAACAAGGCAGCGCCCATGGCAATAACGGGTAGTATTTCAATCGGGAATACAACTTTCTTCACGTAATTGACATTGCAAACAATCAATCCGGGAGCTCGGTTGAGTACCTCACAAAACAGGTTCAGTACGATCAGGCCAACAAAGAGCAATACGGCAAATTGCGTTTTACTCGCATCACCACCAATGCCTCCCCAGCGAGCTTTAAAAATCTCAGAGAAGACGAAAGTGTAAACCATCAACATCAAAATGGGATTGAAGAACGACCAAGCCAGTCCCATTGCCGAGCCTTTGTAACGGCCCACCACCTCGCGCTTGGTCATTTGGACGATAAGTTCACGATTGCGCCAGAGACTCTTGCCCAGTGCCACAAGGGACGTGGGGTGGGCAGCGTGAGGGTTAGTTCCCTGGTGAGAAGGGGGCATGTTAATAGCTCACTTTTTCCTAATAGATTGGTTGATCTTTTGACATGGCCGAGTAAAAGTAATCACGACTTTTTCTCTTAAGCTTCCTTTTCAATGTGCAGCCATCATCAAACTAATAAAGGCTTAAGCCAAATGAGACACGAGTGCCCCAAGGCTGCTATGATAAAACATTTGTCTAGAATGGTGTCAACTATTTTCTATGAAATCATCGCGGACGAACAATTTAAGATAATTGAAGGGATACTACCCTGGAATATGACACCTTAATAGACTGCAGTTCTGTGAGATTGGAGGTGGTTCCTTGAGCATTTACGAAATAAAACTAAAATCAGGGTTTTGACAAATAGAACGTATCTCGCCAACCTTGAGAGTAATCTGCCATTGAGGAATCTTGTTCTGAATTACGTAAAAAGTGCGAACACCAATCATAGTTGACACATGAATAGCCAAAATGATTTGACAGATATTGAACTGCCGCGCGTGAAGGACGCCCTACTAACGTGTTGCCATCACGGGTTAACAAATCGGAGTACGCCATCTGTTGTTTACCAACTGGCTCGCGTAAGATTTGGATATCATAAGGATTATCAAAAATCAAACGAGGACTACTGGCAGCCGCCGTCTCTGGCTGCTTAGAAGGTGGAATAACTTCAGTATCGATAATTACAAATCGAGCGCCCGTCCTCTCAATTCGATCGAGTAATTCGGCATGTCGAATTGTATGGTAGAAAAACCCAAGACATAACACAATGTCGAACGATTCACTTTTAAGTAATTCAAAAACATCGCCGCATTCAAAGGTATATTTTGTAGGAGCGATTCCATATTCAGTAAAGGTTTCGATAGCATTGTCGATTAATTCTCGACGTGGCTCAATGCCTTTCACATGTGATGCTCCAGCTTGTATCGCTGCGAAAGTCCAGCGGCCATCGTGACTACCGATATCCAGTATTTTCGCTCCTGAGAACAACTCTACATTTTGGGCAATAATTGCCTCATATCTGCCATTTAGCCTATGTGGAAATGGGCTGGTGTGGCTAGTGCTGTAAAAACGGCTGAATTTATCAAAAAATTGCATTTTCACTCCTTTTAAAATCGAGTAATTGTTGTCTGATGTTGTAAATTCTACGTTGTTGCCAACGAGTTATTAACATAAAAATGATGAATCAGCATCTGCCTCCCCAAACCTAAGGACATTTTGGCTTTTCGCACCGTGTACCCTAAACGGCAATGCCGTTTTCTGGTGCAATTGGAATTAGATTTGGTTCAGCTTGCAAACAAAAAGTCGCAAACCTCATTTTCTAACCGATTACCCAATACATTTAATCCTAAATCAAGATCATAATTACTTTACAACCTCATCAAAAAATTTAGCAATGTGCCAAATAACCGGGACAATTGTAAAATTGTATCCGCTACCATGGAACGCTTTCAACACGATCTTATCTTTTATAATCAATTTGCAAGGATACGTTCATAAATCATTTATGATTAATTGCATTATTCTACACTCGGAACTTACAATTCGGCTATTTGTTGAGTATCATTGGGCAGTTTTCGAGATCGTGTGCAGGTAATGTCTTTTCGATTTCTTTGCTTTTGCAATGAAAATGACTTGATCAGACTTGATCAAGAATTAATATAAAGCTCGACACACTAGGCGTCAAGGGTATTTTCTATATAACGAAAGCGACTCGCGAATTTGCTACCAGGAGTCACCTGACGTCTAGGCTCCTGAGATCATATTATTGCAAAATACTTCCATTGCATTTTAGCAGGAGAGGTGTATTTTGTTAGTGGCGTTAATAGTCGGTTTAACAGGTTGGTAACAATTTCCCAGATGACAAAACGGGGAAAATCCACGTTTATCGACCCACTTCACCACCATTTGCCTCCCCAGGAATAGTTACAGAAAAAGTTCCATTTTTTTTATGTTAATGATATAGTAACTAGTAATTCATGAGACGCCCCTAAAGCACTGCAACAACAAAACCATAACATGCTATTTTCATTAAAAATAACCCCCCTCTAAAGAGAAAAATATGGCTGGCATAAAAATAACCTTTATAAATCCGCCCTTCCTCAAAAACTTCTCCAGGCCTCAACGAAGCCCGGCGGTAACTAAAAGTGGTACCTTATACTATCCAATGTGGCTTGCCTATGCTGCTGGTTTTTCTGAACAGGCCGGACATAAAATTGACCTCATTGATGCACCGGCCGCTAACTGTGACAAAGAGACTGCAATAAAAAAAATACTCGCATTCAAATCACAACTCATTGTCGTAGAAACCAGTACTCCCAGTATATCCAATGATGTTCAATTTTGTGAGGATCTAAAAAAAGAAGCAGCAGCAGATCTCTTTATTGTCCTGGTAAGTACTCATGTCTCAGCCCTCCCTGAAGAGTCATTAGGCTTGAGTCAAGAAATCGATGCCATTGCCATTGGTGAATATGACCAAACCATATGTGACATAGCAGACTACCTTGAATCAGGTGGTGAACTATCTGAAATAACGGGGATTTGCTACCACACTGTATCCGGCCCCAAACGCACGAAAGATCGTCCTTTTCTTGACAAACTTGACCACTTCCCCATGGTCAGTGCTATCTATAAACGTTTTCTTAATATAGACAATTACTTCAATCCTAACGCCCTGTTTCCCATGGTGACCATAACCACCAGTCGTGGTTGCCCCCATCAATGTATTTTCTGTGTCTATCCGCAAACTATGATGGGTCATCGCCTCAGGCTGCGAAGTGTCAAAAATGTTGTCGATGAAGTTCAATATATAGTAGACAATTTCCCATTGGCCAAAGCTATATTTTTTGAAGATGACACCTTTCCATCACAAAAAATGAGATGCATAGAGATCTGCCAGGAAATTATTCGACGAAAAATCAAGATTTCCTGGACTGCCAATGCAAGGGTTGACATGGACTATGAAACTCTAGAAGCCATGAAGAATGCCGGCTGTCGTTGCCTCTGTGTTGGCTTTGAGAGCGGCAACCAGCACCTCCTTGACAATATAAAGAAACGCATCACATTAGAACAATCACAATCATTCATGGCTGCAGCCCGCAAAGCAAAAATCCTGATACACGGCTGCTTCATGGTCGGCTTACCTGGTGAAACCCAGGAAACGATGGAAAACACTCTACAGTTTGCCATCGACCTCAAACCGGATGCCGCTCAATTTTACCCCGTCATGGTATATCCTGGCACTGCGGCCTATGCATGGTATGAAGAAAAAGGTCTTATAGCATCCCGTGATTTCTCTAAATGGCTCACTCCATCCGGTTTGCACAACACTGTAATCCGCGGAGAGCACCTTTCCTCTGCGGAACTTGTTGCATTTTGCGATAAAGCACGACGTTCCTTTTACCTGCGACCAAACTACATTCTCTACAAATTGCTACAGATGATCCGTAACCCCAAAGAAATCAAACGTACCACTAAGTCAGCAAAAACATTCTTCCGGCACTTAGTTAAAGGAAGTGATACAAAATGTCCAAAAGAATAGAGGAACTGCCACTGATGGTCAGTGTAGTTATCCCTGCTTACAACGCAGAACAGACCCTGGCCCAATGCCTTAGTGCTTTTAACAAGCAGACATTTCCTTCTGACTCATTTGAAATAATCGTTGTTGATGACGGCTCCACAGATCGTACTGCCGAAATAGCCCAGCAATTCTCCATACTCTACCTCCACCAGGAAAACCAGGGACCGGCCACTGCCAGGAATCATGGGGCTACATCAAGTAACGGGGAAATCCTCCTCTTTACTGATTCTGACTGCATTCCGACTCCTCACTGGATTGAAGAGATGGTAAAACCCTTTCAACAAAAAGATGTCATGGCCGTTAAGGGCGCATATTGCACAGCACAGAAAGAAATAGTAGCACGATTTGCTCAAATCGAATTTGAAGAACGCTTTACCTTGCTGGAAAAAGCGGGAACAACTGACATGGTTGATACCTATTCAGCTGGATATAGACGCCATATTTTCCAGGAACTCAATGGTTTTGATACCCGATTTCCAGTGGCCAACAATGAAGATACAGAATTCTCTTATCGAATGGCAGCACTGCAATTAACTATGGTCTTCACTCCAAAAGCAATTGTACGCCACTTAAACCATCCCGATTCAGTAATAAAATATGGTCGACTCAAATTCAGCAGAGGCTACTGGCGAATGGCTGTCTATCGACAGTTTCCTAAAAAAATGTTCCAAGATACCTACACCCCAAAATCACTAAAAATACAAATCATTGCTCTTTTTCTTATACTTGTGGCTCTCCCATCTCCTTTTTTCCTCCCCAACTGGGGCTGGATTTTCATTCTCACGACTATCTGCTTTTTCATAGCCTCCATAGTGCCATTTGTTTTATTTAGTATTCGAAAAGATACTGTAGTTGCTCTGTACACTCCATTTCTATTGGCTGTCAGGGCTGTTTCACTGGGGTCGGGTGCCTTATGGGGAAGCATCCATGCACGATTACAATAATTTCTTCTATTTTTTCTTTGATGAACTCGTAAAAAGGTTATACCATATCTAATAGTTAAGCAGATAAGCGTAGACTTCAAAAAAACTTCACAGCCGTGATGCGTGAATTATTCGCAGCACCGATGGAGATGATGCGTTTCTACAACACCAAGTTCTTTAACGAATACACTTTTTCATTACTTTGCTATCTTTCCTCAACTAACTACATGAGAGACTATGAAAGACATATCTGACGAAAAAATTGTCCGCAGTGTCTGCCGTATCTGTCATGGTGGCTGTGGAGCACTGATAACAGTAAGAGATAACAAGGTAGTAAAAGTCACTGGTGATCCACAATCGCCCATGAGCAAAGGATGGATGTGCATAAAAGGAATGAACAGCCTTGAAATCGCCAATCATCCTGATAGATTACACACACCTCTAAAACGCATAAAAACTCAAAATGGAGGCTGGCAAAAAATTTCCTGGGAAGAGGCCCTCACTGAAATAACTCAACGCCTGGAAAAAATTCGTTCTGAGTCAGGCCCTGAATCCATTGCATTGGGTCAGGGGACCGGGCGTCATCACTATATGCATGTGGTTCGTTTTGCAAATGCCCTGGGTACTCCTAACTGGTACGAACCAGGCCTGGCGCAATGTTTTATTCCAAGAATCACTGTAAGCAACCTGACCTACGGTGGTTTTGTCACAGCTGATTATTATGGAGACACAGCTCCCCGGTGCATTCTTTTCTGGGGACATAACCCTTTAGTCTCAAGCCCTGATGGAGAACTGGGTATTGCGGTAAAAAGAGCGTTAGATCAGGGAGCCATTGGTATTGCTGTAGACCCACGCCGTTCCGAAACCGCAAAACGCTGCAAACTGTGGTTGCCTATCCGTCCTGGAACCGATGCCGCGCTCGCCTTGGCCATGATTCATCATATTATTTATTCTGAGCTTTATGACCATGATTTCGTAGAACAGTGGACTTCCGGGTTTAGTGAACTCAAAGACCATGTAGCCAAATTTACACCTGCATGGGGAGCTGAGATTACCGGCGTTGAAGCTTCATCAATAATAGAGGCAGCCCATCTCTATGCCACGACCAAACCAGCAATCCTTGATTGGGGGTTGGGTATTGAACAAAACAGTAACTCCCTTCAAACTGTCCGAGCAATTGCTTGTCTGCGGGGCCTTACTGGCAATATCGATATTCCTGGTGGAGACATCCTGGGGATGAATCTCATCAAAAGCTACCCCACCCTGGCACATAAGCTACCGAATGAAATGAGAAAAAAAAGGCTTGGGGCAGATACCTATAAGCTACTTGGTGGTTGGCGATCCTTCATGCCTTCCGCCCACATTCCAACCCTGCTCCAGGCCATGCGGACTGGAGATCCTTACCCCATTAGAGGCCTGCTGGTCTTTGGCGGCAATCCTCTTGCAACCCTGGCAAACAGCCATCAGGTATACGAGAGCCTAAAATGCTTAGAATTCCTTGTTGTTACTGATCTATTCATGACCCCAACAGCAGAGATGGCTGATTATGTTCTTCCTGCCTCCTTTTGGACTGAAGTTGATCAGATAATAGGCTACCCCCTGGTGGCTGAAAACATGATCTACTGTCAACAAAAAGCAGTGCAAACCGCCGAGTGTCGCCAGGACGAATGGATTATGGATCAACTATCCCGCCACCTTAAATTACCAAACTGCGAGGAAACCCTGGAAGATATCATGGAATACCAACTTTCTCCCCTTGGTATTTCTGTGAAGGAATTACAAAAACAATGCGTGATCACCAAGCCTCACCGCTACCGCAAATATCAGGAAAAGGGGTTCCGCACACCATCCAAAAAAGTAGAATTCTACTCAAAAGCATTAAAACGACTTGGATATGACCCTTTACCAACTTTTCAAGAGCCATCTGAAAGTCCAGTAAGTCGCACTGACCTTCATTCCTCTTATCCCTACATCTTGACAACTGGAAGTCGACGCCGTGAGTTTTTTCATAGTGAACATCGGCAAATTCAAGTTCTCAGAAACCTGCGTCCCTACCCACAGGTTGAAATGCATCCGGATGTCGCAACAAGCCATAACATTACCGGCGGAGACTGGGTCATAATATCTTCTCCAAGAGGAAGTATTCGGATGAAAGCCCTGATAACCACAGACATCCGACCGGATGTAATAAATGTTGAACATGGCTGGTGGTTCCCTGAACGTCCGGGACCAGAGCATGGCATATGGGACTCCAATGCCAATGTCCTCACCAACAATGGACCACCCTACGACCCAGCTTTTGGAACTTACCAACTACGTGGTATGCTGTGTAGCATTGCTAAAGAAATCGTAAATAAAAAACAAACATAACATTAAATTGCTAGCGAAACGACACCTACGGACAACAAAAAATGAATAGGTTGCTAAACTTTTTTACTAGAAAAAAACCACAGACAATTACTATTGTTTCCGGACTGCCCAGATCTGGAACCTCGCTATTGATGAAAATGCTGGAAGCCGGAGGCATCCCTCCGCTCACCGATAATCAGCGTACACCTGACGCAGACAATCCAAAAGGATACTATGAACTGGAACGCGTCAAGAAGCTTCCTGAGGGTGACACAAAATGGCTCGATGACGTCAACGGCAAGGCAGTTAAAATCATTTCCGCCCTTCTCCCCTATCTTCCAGAGTCATACAATTTCCGTATCATCTTTATGGAAAGAGATATCAATGAGATTCTGATATCACAAAAGAAAATGCTGGTGCACCGCGGTGAAGATTCCAAAAAGGTAAGCGATCAAAAGCTCAGTTCACTCTTTTCCGGACACCTCAGGGAAACAGAAAACTGGCTTCAGGAACATCGCCAGCACATTCGCTACCTGAAAATCAATTATAATGATCTGCTCAACAACAACACATTGATCATTTCCTCAATAAATGATTTTTTGGGAGGTGAACTCCGGACAGACTTGATGAGTAGCGTGATTGACCCTTCCCTGTACCGTAGTAAGGCATAATTACAATTGAACCGACCATGCTAAAAAAACACCTTAAAAGATCTTATCAATGACTGTTTTTTCCCAACATTACAATAAATTTCTGGTTAGTGCTGAAATCATAGCTGACCTGGTAGCCATTTTATCCGCATTTTCATTCAGCACTGCCATCCACGTATCTCTGCATCCTACCATTACCTACAGGCCCCGTTTCACCATTGTCGCCATAATTACAGCAATTTTCGGTGTTTTGATATTCGAACGTTTTGGCTTATATCGGCAACAGGCTAGCATAATGAATCTCATTGAAATACGAAAAATCATCAGGGCTACCCTTCTTCTCTGTCTGGGACTTATACTATATTCATACTTTCAAAAGATTGCCTTTCCACGCAGCCTTTTTGCCTATATTGTAATTTCAATACTTACTTTTGTCCTCACTGAACGCATGCTTTTTTTTAAATTGCAACAGTCTTTTTACATACGCCACTTTTGTGTTCGTAGAGTTCTCATACTTGGGGCTGGTGAAAAAGGACGACTCTTGCACCAAAACATTTTACAATCCCCAAAACTTGGCTATTTTGTGGTCGGATTCTTTGACAAAAATCAGTCACGACTTTCCCAGACAAAAGAATGGTTTTCCAAAAGTAAAAGCAATGATCTCTTATTTTCTAATGACTTGTCAAATTTACCGGAGATTATCAAAACAGCTCAAATTGACGAAATCTTCATTAGCAATCCTCTCCACGATATGAGGCCGTATAACCTCCAAAAACTGGCGATACTCAGCAAGGAGTTAAAGGTAAAACTCAATTTCATTCCCTATGTCATAAGAGGCTATTTTGCTAATGAACTTCAAGCCCATGATATTAATGGAATCCCCATAGTCTCACTTAGGCCCATTCCTCTCAGCCATGCTGAACAACTGAGTAAACGCATCTTTGACTTAATCCTCACCAGTACAGCATTACTCCTAGCCAGTCCCTTCTTTCTAATTATTAGCTTGGTCATTTATTACGATTCCCAAGGGCCTATTTTTTTTAAACAGATACGGGTTGGAAAAGATGGTGTGCATTTCCCCATGTATAAGTTTCGTTCCATGTACACGGACACCCCACATTATGCAAACTCTCCAAAAAAATCACATGATCCGAGAACCACCAGGATAGGACACTTTCTCAGGAAAACAAGCCTTGATGAACTGCCACAACTCTTTAATGTTCTGCGGGGTGAGATGAGTCTTGTTGGACCACGGCCGGAAATGCCGTTTATTGTTGACAATGAATACAATGATCTCTGCCGGGAACGACTGCGAGTCAAACCGGGCATAACCGGCATCTGGCAAATCAGTGGAGATCGAACCCGTGAAATCCACGAAAACATATCATACGATATTTTTTATATTGAAAACAGATCTCTTCTCCTTGACACTATCATCCTCATTCGCACCCTCATTTTTGGGATCATGGCAATGAGAACATTCTGAGTTCACACTCTTTTAATTATTCTTACAAATGGGCCTCTTGCAAAATAGAAATCCAAAGAATACCGACATAACACGCTGAAAAT
>CAZIDU010000064.1:0-25416 GCA_964538055.1 uncultured Desulfocapsa sp.
TCCCCAGTTTCCTACCAGCGTATTCGTTATGCAATTCCGACTCAAACTCAATTTCTGTGAATAGTTACTCATTTTCAGGCAACCGGATACATTTTATCGAGCACAGAATAGAGTCGTTCAATAATAGTAAAGGCATCCTTCAACATTCGTTTATCCAGCTCAGAAAGCTGTTCCGGATTGATATGATTGTCCGGCAGCACCCCTTCTTCGATCTGCGATAGTTGATGAATCAGACGCTGCTGCATCTGAAGCTCGTAGGCATCATTGGCAGAAGACCATACTTCCCGGTTGATAAAATCCGCATCATAGAGGGCTTTGAGCCGGGCTAGAGTATTCGTTTCACTAATGCCATTTTTCAGGGCCAGAACACGCGCAAAATTCACAAATGGAGTCAAGCCCTGTCGTTTAATATCAAGATGGTTCTTATGCTCCCCATCCTTATTCACAATAAAGTTTTTAAAGAAGGACAACGGTACACGAGTGGCCATGCACTGACGAGCCAGATGGAAAAGAAACATATCCTTTTCCCTAGCCTTTGCATTAAGATGACGACGCAACTCTCGAGCCAGGCCGAAATCTCCGAACCCTGAACGAAAGTCAAAAAATATGGTTGCATTCAGGAGCTCGACGGGATCCGGTGCATCTATCCACTTACTAAAATACTCTTTCCACACCGATAGCGGCTGACACCATTTAGGGTTGGTGGCCATGATAAATCCGGGACAGAGCGGATAGCCACAGTTGACCAGATGGTCTATGGCTTTTTCGGCAAATCCTTTAAAATAGCTTTCAGCGGCAAGCCTCTCCTCTTCATTTACAGGATCGGCGTAGAGTATGGCATTATCCTGATCCGTCTTAAAGGTCTGTTCCCGTCGTCCTTCACTGCCCATAAGCAGCCAGCAGTATGGAACAGGAGGAGGCCCTAATTCCTCTTCCAGAAGTGTCAGCATACGTTCCAGGATATGATCATTTAAAATCGCTATCATCTGGGTAATATTGCCTGCCTTAGCCCCCTCTTCAATCAGACCGCGAATAACATCCGGGATCTTCTGGGCCAAAACATACAGGCCACTGATCTGCTGTTGCCCCTTAATTTCTTTAAAGAGATAATAGGGTGAATGACCCTGAAGCAGCATAATGTCATGGGAGGTCACCACCCCGATGACACGACCGCCACGTTCCACTGCCAGATGATGAATGGACGTTGTCATCATCTTCAAAAGGACATCAAAACAGAGTGATTGAGAGAGCACGGTCTGCACTGGTCCCGTCATAATCTCCTTAACAGGCAGATTATAATCCAAGCCCGCAGCGACCACCTTACTCCGCAGATCACGGTCAGTAACAATTCCCACGATATTTTCTTCGTCGGTTGGATCATGAACCAGAAGACTGCCAATTCTGTATTTAGCCATGGTGGCGGCAGCGTCCTGAATGGAGCTTGTGCTTGAAGCCTTGCGTAAAGTTTTTACCAGATCACCAACCCGCACAGAAAAGAGATAGAGATCGTCGCCACTGCGACTGGATACCTTATGATGGCGAAGTTCGTTATAGGCAGTGGTGACTATTTTTTCCGAGAAACTCTTTAGATAATAGTGAGCAAAAGCGGGCTGCTCCTCCACAAGTCTTAAGAATATTTCTCGGGGCAGCAAAAAACAGAAGGTATCTTCCACTGTCTCGATGTTCAGGTTGGCAAGAGTTCCTCGAATAATTCCCAGCGCCCCGATATAGGCACCAACTCCACGAAAATCCTTGAGAGTGACCTCTCCCTGATCATCCTCTATAAAAGCCTTTACCCCACCACGCTGAATAAGATACAAATGGGTGATATCAGTCTCACCCTGTTTGAGGAGACGGGTTCCCTTGGGGTAAAAGTCAACACGACAATGTTGAGCTATATCGTTGAGCGTAGCTTCATCAAGACCATCGAAAGGCATGATATCCCTGAAAAAGGCTATTGCCATTTCAGGTGCTACAATATGTACATCATCGTTTTGTGCCATTTAATTCCCCACGCCCACACTAACAACAAAAAAGCGGGATTTTCTTAAAAAGAAAACCCCGCTTTTTACTTTACGTAGTAGTCCGTAAATATAAAAACTGCCTTTTCCAAACCGTTTTATTCATAGCAACAAACAAAGTAATTTATTTGCTATCCAATGCTTTCTTACCAGTAATCAGATCCTCTACAACTGAAGGATCGGCAAGGGTTGAGGTATCACCAAAATCTTTGAAGTCGTTAGCTGCAATTTTACGAAGCACGCGACGCATAATCTTACCACTTCTGGTCTTTGGCAAACCTGGAGCATACTGAATAGCATCAGGTGTTGCTATGGGTCCGATTTGCTTACGAACATGCATCCTCAGCTCCACAAGCAGCTCATCGGTCTGTTCAACACCAGTATTTGGAGTAACAAAGGCATAGACAGCCTGACCTTTAATTTTGTGTGGCATGCCAACAGCTGCAGCTTCTGCAATTTGTGGATGGGAAACAAGAGCAGATTCAATCTCTGCTGTTCCTAAACGATGTCCGGAAACATTTACAACATCATCGAGACGACCCATTATCCAGAAATAGCCGTCTTCATCCTTACGGGCACCATCTTCCGGATCGTAGGTTTCCTTATAACGACTAAAATAGGCCTTCTTGTAGCGTGCAGGATCACCAAACACACCGCGGAGCATTCCAGGCCAAGGTTTACGAATAACAAGGTGACCACCCTCATTGGCACCGGCTTCTTCACCCGCTTCGTTGTAAATAGCCACATCAACTCCAGGAAGCGGCAGGCTTGCAGAACCAGGTTTGGTTGGCGTGGCATAGGGGAGTGGCGAAATCATGATGCCACCGGTCTCAGTCTGCCACCAGGTATCAACGATAGGCAGCTTCTCCTTACCAATATTTACATGGTACCACATCCACGCCTCGGGATTGATGGGCTCACCAACAGATCCAAGGATACGGAGACTGGAGAGATCATAGCGCTTGGTAGGCCCATCACCATCACGCATAAGGGCGCGAATAACGGTGGGTGCGGTGTAGAAAGTATTTACCTGGAATTTCTCAACGATCTTCCAGAAACGATCCGGGCCGGGATAGGTTGGAACTCCCTCAAACATAACGGAAGTAGCACCGAGTCCAAGAGGTCCGTACAGGATATAAGAATGCCCGGTGACCCAGCCGATATCAGCGGTACACCAGTAGACATCATTATCTTTCATATCAAAAACGTACTGACAGGTGTGCATGGCATAGGTGAGATATCCAGCTGTGGTATGAACAACACCCTTTGGCTTGCCTGTGGAACCGGATGTATAGAGGATAAAAAGGATATCCTCAGCATCCATGGACTCGGGCTCACAAGTAGAGGCGATACCTTCTGCTGTTACTTCTTCATGCCACCAGCTATCACGACCATCGGTCATGGAGACATCGTTTCCGCCGCGCTTTACAACGATACAGTTTTCGATGGTATCACATTCACTTAAGGCTTCATCGGCATTTGGCTTTAATGGAATTGTTTTTCCTGCACGAATTACAGCATCGGCGGTAACCAAAACCTTGGCTTCACAATCCTGAATACGGCTCTGCAAGGCAACTGAAGAAAATCCTGCAAAGACTACGGAATGCATGGCACCAATTCGGGCACAGGCCAGAAGCGCAATGGACAGCTCAGGAATCATGGGAAGATAGATGGATACACGATCGCCTTTCTTGACGCCTTTTTTCTTCAGGACATTGGCAAAGCGACATACTTCGGTGTGCAGCATCTGATAGGTATATACCTTTACATCCTCTTCAGGCTCACCCTGCCAGATGATCGCGGCCTTATTACGACGCCCGTTTTCAAGGTGACGATCAAGACAATTATAAGACACATTCATCTTTCCGCCTTTAAACCAGCTAAACTCGGGCTTGTCAAAATCAGCTTCAAACACGGTGTCCCATTTTTTATCCCAGGTGACAAGCTCTTCAGCTCGTTCTGCCCAGTATCCTTCGGGATCGTCCATGGATCTTTTATAAATGGCCTTATAGTCTTCAAGACTTCCGATGGCAGCAGCATCTCTTCCTTCGGTTGGTGGCTCGAAAACTCGTACTTCACTTAACAGGCTTGTGATTGTATCGTCACTTGAACTCATAAAAATATTCTCCATTCGTAATCGGTTTTCCAAATCAACAAGGAGCAACAGTTATCATATAACACTGACAATCAGTTGCTATTCAGTGAATTAGCACTCTGTTTTCCATTACACAAAATTAAGGTATATCATTTCAAGAGGCCCTACCATATTCCATTTTACCTGCCTTGTGTCAAATAAAAAACAATTACCATTAGTATCAGTTTTACTTATGTTAGAATTCATTTTTTTTCTTTTCTTTCTCCGGGAAAACCAGTATTCATAGGCTAACTTTTCCAAATATTAGGATTTTACTAACAAGTACCTTATAATGAACCACGCGCCTCTGCTGATATCATTTCGAAAATGCGACAGACCCTAGAAAAACAAATAAAAATCCTGCTCCAGAAAGGTCAGCGCAAAAAGGTAATTTTCAAGAAACTGGCCACCAACTCAAACAAAGATGAGCTGACCAATCTGCTGAACAACCTGCCAACTGGTGATCGCAGAAAGAAAACATACATCATCACCCTGTTTCTGACTGTCCTGCTAACTCTTTTGACCATCAAACAAATTCTTTTTATCTATCTCCACGAAAATTCTAATGTTTCTTTGATACTGGGTTTTATCGCCCCAATTGTTCATATTTATATTATTCGGGAACTGCTGCTCAGTCATCGTCTGGCTTACCAGGTTCTACCATTGCTTTCAGTTCTTGCCCTTTTTCGCATTGAAAACAGAATCGTTCCAGATATGTACATGTATGCCTCCATGGCACTACTATCAGGAGCACTGTACCTGTTTCTCTTTCCAAAAAAAGAACAGCTACAAATCCACACACAATAATGCAGTCCCTACTTCACACGAGGTCCCCCATGGAAAATGAACAAATTGACGCCATGTCCAAGCTCCTGAAATCCATGTCCCATCCCATACGCTTAAAAATTCTCTGTTTGCTCCAGGATCATGAAATGTCCGTGGGTGACATTAGAGAACAGGTAAAAACCACCAATGCTAACGTATCACAGCACTTGAATATCCTGCGCAGCCAGGGAATCATCGATTTCCGCAAAGACGTCAACTTTATCTATAACCGCATTCACGATCCGCGAATTATTGAACTGATGAGCAAAATGCAGATGCTGTTCTGCCCCAGTGTGAAATAAGTAACAGGCACGGCGAATCAGGAAAGCGCTATCCCTTTCCTGATAGCCGAACTTTTTCTCATCTGCAAGTAATACGGCAATATTGTTACCTTTTTCACACACCTGCATCAATGCTGATGCTACCTTCTTCTGAAAAAGTCCAACCACCACTGTGTATTTGCTTTCTTTTCGATTTTCTTCCCTACTTTTCTCGTAACTATTCACCATGCTATGGAATCTGGGGACACGATCCCAATTCAAAAGACAAAGACGAATTGGGTCATGTCCCCAGATTCCCAGTTTCCTACCAGCGTATTCGTTATGCAATTCCGACTCAAACTCAATTTCGGTGAATAGTTACACCTTTTCTTTCTTTACCTTCAATCTTCAGCCTTAACGGCTTAAGCCAGATATGTTTGACGAACAATCCAAATATTAGTCAATAAATCAATCAATTACCACAAGTCGGACTTGAGTTATTAGATGTATAAAATATTTTGATTGTATTGTCCTCACGGCTCAGATACATTTAGGAGTAATTCTTATTTTTAAACCAAACTCATTCCACCTATTAGAATATCAAAAGACATGCCATTCAAAAAAACAGTACTCATTTGCTGCCTTGCCGCTTTTTCATATCCTGCATGTCTTTTTGCTAGCCAAAATGAACAACAGGGAGGATCATCCCCTCTCTTTGACTCCATATGGAATGCCTCAAAACTCTACGCAGACAATGCTAACCCCTATATCCAGTCCTTTTCCATTATAGGACGTTACCATGGTCAATACTGGATGGCGGATTCAGAAGACAACAGGGATGACGGCTGGGAAAACAGACGCATGTATCTCGGTTTCAACAGTAAATTCCTGAAACAATTCACCCTGGAAATACAAATAAGCCTCAACGATGAATTCAACCCTGCCTACAAAGGTCTTTACGATGCATTTATCAAATGGGAGACTTCAACAAAGGATTTTGCAGCAAGTGTTGGCCGACTGGACTACGTCTACACGGGGCTTGAGCGCAGCACCTCCTCCAAAAAAATAAAAACCATGGAGCGGGCCTTGGTGGTAAATCTTGTTATGCCAGGTGAAGTCATCGGCCTCTATGCAAAAGGAGCTGCTGGCGATTTTTCTTACCATACAGGACTCTTCAGCGGCAGTATAAAGGACGAGTTTACTGATTTTAAAGGCAGATTTGCTACCCTTATCGGCCTGGGCTACAATGCACCGCTTTTTTATGATAAAGGGACCCTCCATTTGGATTACCTCTATAATAATGCCAATCCAGACAACAATGCCTTTAAACCCTACGAGCATATTGTTTCCATCTGGCACCAAGGACAGGTAGGTCCCTTTGGAATTGACACTGATTTCACTGCTGCGAGCGGAATTGGTGACCAGAGTGACATCTTTGGATTTACCATCTTACCGAGTTATGATTTCGCACAAAATCTGATTGTCCCCGGCGATAAACTTCAACTGGCCCTACGCTACCATTACGCTTCAAGCAGTGATGATTACGGGTTGAAATTCAGCAAACGCTACGAACAAAAGGTTGCGATAGGTGAAGGGGATGCCTACAATGCCTACTACTTGGGATTGAACTACTATATCTATCAGCAAAAGCTCAAGCTCATGACCGGAGTGGAATACTTTGATATGGCCAATGTTACAACAGGAGAGGGAACAGCAACAGAAAATGTTAGCGGATGGAATTTTATCTCCGGTATCCGTCTCTATTTCTAACAGAATCGCCAACCAGATATGCCAAAACAGTTACAAAAATTATGGAAAGAAGCGCTGGCCGTTCTTCGAAAATGTATCTGGCAGATCTTTGCTATCCATCTAGCCTATATTGCATTGGGGCTTCTTCTCTTTGCGCCGATAACTGGAATTCTCGGACAAATCCTCCTCAATCTATCCGGCCAATCTGTACTTTCAGATCTTGATATTGCCTATTTTTTCCTGACACCATCCGGGATGCTGGCATTAATACTCTTTATTTCTCTGCTGCTTACCATCCTTGTTTTTGAGCAGGCATCTTTAATGGTCGTTTGCGCAGCAGCCCTGCAAAACCAGAAAATACATTTTATTCCCTCTCTTCTCTTTACCCTGAGACGGGTAAAAATAATATTCCTGTTTGCCATTCGCCTGGTTCTGCGAATACTCATCCTCACACTGCCATTTATCGGGCTTTCCCTTGCCCTCGCCTGGGTCATGCTCACAGATTATGATATCAACTATTATCTGGCCACTAAACCCCCGGTTTTTCTTATTGCTGTCGCATGTATCGGGCTGGCTCTACTGACAATGACGGTTGTTCTTATCCGCAACCTTTGCAGTTGGTATCTGGCACTTCCTCTTATCCTGTTCAATGATGAAAATCCCGCCCACTCTTTTGTCAAAAGCGAACACCTGACCTTGGGTGATAAGCAGCTGTTTCTGACAACCCTTGGCAGCTGGGCACTATCAGGAATTATACTTAGCACTGTTGTGCTTGGCGTCGTGCAGCTGCTCGGGTCCATGCTTGCCCCATTCTTTTTTAGTTCCATATCCCTGCTGGTTCCGGTGCTTGGGGCTCTCGTACTATTATGGTCTCTTGCCAACCTGCTTGTTACAACATTTACATCTGGAAGTTTTGCCGCACTCCTTATCCTCTTCTCTGATCGTAAAAAAGTAACAGTCAGCTCCGGAATACTTACAGACAACAAGCGGAGTCCCGTAAGGACAATAGGCCCCCCTCTGTTCTTCCTCCTTCTCCTCCTCGCTGTTGCAGCATCGGGAATTGCAGGTGTCTGGCTTTTAAAAGGAATTCCTGCAGACAATGACGCCATGATAGTTGCCCATCGAGGAGCTGCCGGGAGAGCACCTGAAAATACTCTTATTGCCATGGAGCAGGCCATCATCGATGGTAGTGATTGGCTCGAAATTGACGTCCAGGAAAGTGCCGATGGCGTCGTGATGGTCATCCATGACAGTGATTTTATGAAACTTGCTGGTGTAAACCTGAAGGTATGGGAAACCACACGTAAAGAGATCAAAGAACTTGATGTGGGGAGCTGGTTTGACGCTGAATTTTCTGCCGAGCGGGTACCAACACTTGCTGAGCTCCTAGCTGTTGCCAAAGGCAGATGCAAGGTTCTTATCGAACTGAAATACTATGGCCATGACCAGCAGTTGGAACAGCATGTTGCAGACATCGTTGAACAGGCTGGTATGGCGGGAAATGTCGCCATTATGTCACTCAAATATGAGGGAATCAAAAAAATCAGGAGCCTTCGTCCTGATTGGCCCATTGGCTTGCTCTTATCTAAAGCCATCGGTAAGATATCCGATCTCGATGTTGATTTTCTCGCAATCAATATGGCCACGGCCAAACCCGCATTTATCAGACGTATTCACTCCAGCGGAAAAAAAGTGTATATCTGGACAGTGAACGATCAGATATCCATGTCACGTATGCTCTCACTTGGTGTGGATGGTCTTATTACAGATGAACCTGCATTGGCAGGTGAAGTGCGCAGCAAGAACAATACCCTTACTCCTGTGGAACGTCTCCTCCTGCATACTACAGTTCTGCTTAAAACTCCGATTCCAGAAAACATTTATCGTGATCAATCGCCATGAAACGTTCAATTATAAAATTCATACTTGTGGTAATTACCATACTCGTAGTGTTTTTTATTCTCTTTGCCGTGCGAGATACAAGTATAAAATCGGTCTCCTCCCTGCTTGCCAATGCGGATGCCCTGGAACGTCACCTTGAAATGGGGCGCCATGACAAATTACTGCTTGTTAAAAGCTATGCAAATGCTACTCTTGCAGAATTCACGAACGACGGCTGCAGTGGCGGACTAAGTGTAGGCTGGGAATATCTTGCAACCAAAATACCGGATTTCGAGAAGACCCACGGAAGCGAGCCAGCCTGGCAATCATGTTGTGAGGCCCATGACCAGACGTATCATGCGGGTGGCTCACGCACGGACACCTCAGCAGTAAGTTTTGAGGCACGCAGGAAAGCAGATCTTGAGTTGAAAATCTGCGTCCTGAAAACGGGCAACAAACGCAGCCCGGAACTGACCCTAGAATACCATCTCTCAGAACCAGAACTTAAACAAATCTATGCGGGCATAGCGAATATGATGTATGGAGCAGTGCGTATCGGTGGAATGCCATGTACTGACCTTTCCTGGCGGTGGGATATGGATGGCCGGAATGCAAATAAGCGGATGGATTAGAAAAATAATCGTAACTATTCATCGAAATTGAGTTTGAGTTGGAATTGCATAACGAATACGCTGGTAGGAAACTGGTGACATGACCCAATTCGTCTTTGTCTTTTGAATTAGGATCGTGTCCCCCGATTCCGGATAAATATTGTGCTGTTCAACTGCATGGTGAATAGTTACAAAAAAATCTTTTATAACTCATTACTACTCAAAAAATACCATGAAACAACAACAGATTTTCTTCGTCACCCTGCTTATCTTTTTCCTTGTCGGGCAACCAGCATGGGCAGGTCGTGCTGCCATAAAAACTGTGGCTGCAGAGCCTTATGCATCTGCCTTTGTGTTTGATGCAGATACTGGCGATGTCCTCTTTGCCAGGAATGCAGATGTTCTTGTATATCCAGCAAGCACTCTGAAGCTTATGGTTCTCCTGGTTATCCTCGATCAGATTGAAGAGGGAAAGCTACAGCTTGACGAAATAGTACAGGTAACGGTTGAAGCCTTTAAAATGGGGGGGTCCCAGGTGTATCTTGACCCTAAAGAGCAATTTTCCCTTGAGGAATTGCTCTATGCCCTGATGATTCAATCGGCTAATGATGCCGCGGTGGCACTTGCCAGCCATGTGGCAGGGTCCAAAGAAGCCTTTGTTGCCTTAATGAATGAGAAGGCCAGGAAGTTGGGCATGAATAGTACCACCTTCCACTCCGTACATGGTTTGCCCCCCTCAAAGGGACAGGAAGTCGATGTAACCACAGCGCGGGATTTTGCGCTGCTGTGCCAGGTCTTAAGCAAACGCCCGGAAGTCTATCAATATACCGGAACCAAAGTGAGAGATTTTCGTGGAGGTGAGTTTATTATGCGCACCCATAATCACCTTCTCAAGACAGTAGATGGTTGTGACGGTTTTAAGACAGGCTATTTCACCAAGGCCGGATTTTCCATTGCAGCCACTGCCAAACGCAATGGGGTACGCCTGGTCGCTATCGTTATGGGAAGTAAGGATCGGAAAGTCCGGGATGCCAAAGCCATGGAACTCCTCAACAAGGGCTTTGCAGAAGTACCACCCAGACCGGAAACAGCAGTGGCAACCATCCAGGAAACACCTGTACCGGAAGACAGAGTCCTCGTCAACACCAATAAATCTCCCCTTCCGCAGCCTCCTGAAACAAAAGCGGCCACAACTGCTGACTCAGGCTGGCTAAAGTTCTTTATGGGAGTGGTGGTTGGCTTTCTGCTCTTTGCAGCATTTGATTTCTTTCGCATTAAGAGAAAGAACACAGGTTACCGACGGAGAAAGAAACTCTAATAGTGGCATTTCTTGGCTGGACAAATCACCGAAGCTATATTACTGTTCCCTTAAATAGGAGACATTATCAACTGACACATTCTTTACAGGGGAAACGATATGATTGTAACTGACTGGATTCACACCATTGCAGGATTTTTTATCTTACTTACAATGGCATTAGGTATTGACTGCGGTAGTAACCCGTTGTTCATACATAAATACTGGTTGTTTGGTACCGCCTTTGTGGGATTAAACTTATTTCAGTTTGGCTTTACTAAATTTTGTCCATTAGGACTGATTTTGAAGGCACTTGGAGTACCTGTGTGTCGGCATAAATAGGAAAAACCCCCTACTCCATGTCTCCTTGAACCGAGCGTGGAGTAGGTTGAGCAAGGCATAGCTGAACCCAATCCGCACTTATACCACCTATCAAAAATCGACAGTAAGAAGGCCAGCTTCCTGCTTAACTCATCCTTGCCCCGCAGGAAAGCTGCCAGCAGCATCCTGTCTGGGTGCATGCCTTCTCTTTCTTAAAACAGCCTGTGTGGCCTTCCTTTTCCTGGATCATCCACACAAGCTCAGCAAGCTTCATCCCCTTACCATCGAGGCCAAGTCCAGCGGCCTTCTTCCTGGCATAGGCCGATAACGCAGAGCCCTTCAACAGATTTACTTTCTTTGTTTTTTTGGCCATTTTATTCTCCTTATTTCACAAATATTCTAAAGCGGACTTTGCCCGCAACCAATTTTTTTTTGAGGCTGAAGGCACTGAAATGATGAAGATCGCGGCAATACAGTCTTGCCTTCGGCCTACATACCTTGTCATAATAGCAATGGACAACAAAATCAATTTGTAACTATTCACCATGTTACTGAACGGCACAATATTTATCCGGAATCGGGGGACACGCCCCCAATTCAAAAGACAAAGACGAATTGGGTCATGTCCCCAGTTTCCTACCAGCGTATTTGCTATGCAATTCCGACCCAAACTCAATTTCCTTATTTATTTTAGGACAGAAGCTTAGGGATAAGGAACTAAAATCTCAAATTGGCAGAATATGCATTTCCTCATGGGTTCCATGTATTCCGCTCAACACTTGGCCACTGCGACCATCAATTGAAACAGGATCACCAAATTTAATCACAAAATCTCCAATTTCGCAATATTTCCCAATTTCATACACTTTTAAATGTTTACAACCAACAATACAGGTTTTTTCAAGACGAACTGCCACCACGGACGCATGGGAAGTTTGCCCCCCTCTGGAGGTGAGCAATCCCTCTGCCATATTAATGACTTTAATATCCTCGGGTACCGTATCCGCACGAATCAAAATAAGTGGAGTATCGGGATCGGTACGCCTGAGCTCTCGAATATTTTCCTCTGTAAAAACAGCACGACCAGAAAGAGCAGAACCTGAAACGCCAATCCCTTTACCAAGATAAGCCTTCTCCACTGCAATGGCATCAGCAAAAACCTGGAACCGTTCCTGCTTTTTAATGGTTATCATATCACGAGTCTGCAGAAGAAAGAGCTGTTTGGCATCAGGCCCTTCAAAGGTGAATTCAATCTCCTGTGGGTTCCAGCCTTTGTCATAGACCAGCTCCCGTGAAATAGTGAGCAACTCCTGGTAGATGTCGGGATAACGCACTTCAAGAGTCTTGTCCACCTCTCTCCCATCAAGTTCTGCCTGTTCCACTGAAACCGGATAACTAGTGACCAAACCCGAAACAATATCCTCCCCCTGATCGCCGTAGGCATAATCACCCCAGAGCGCCACTCGCTGTACTTTACGATAGGGATGCGCCGTAAACAAGACCCCGGAACCGGAGGACTGACTCTTGTTTCCATACACCATTGCCTGCACGATAACAGCAGTTCCCCAAGAGTCAGAAACATCCATTATTTTACGATAATCAGAAGCCTTATCTGTTTCCCAGGAGTCAAATACCATCTCAATCGCGGTTACAAGCTGCAGCCATGGATCCTCCGGGATTCCCAGGCCCTGATTACGAATTACTTTCTGATATTCGAGTGCCAGTTCCTTCATCTGCTGAGGAGAGAAATGCCCCTTAAGGCTGACATTACACCTCTCCTTTGCATCGTCCATAAGTGTCTGGAATTCTTCCCTCGGGACACCCGAGGTCATGGCCCAGGACTGCAAAAAACGCCTGTAATTATCCCAGGCCAGATAGGAATCACCATGTTCCTTTGCAGCTTCTTCGATCAACTCCTCATTGGTCCCCACATTATGAACCGTGGCCATCATTCCCGGCATTGAAACCGCCGCCCCACTTCGAACCGAGAGTAAAAGAGGATCTTTTGGTGCCGCAAAAACCCGACCCGTAAGTGTTTCAAGCTCAGTAAGTGATTTCCGGATACGCTGCATAAATTCATCACGCGCCTTATTAAAACCATAAATCACCTCCCGACAACGAAAAATCTCAGTGGTAATAATAAATGCCGGTGGCACGGGTTTTTTATCGTCATTCAGCACAACCAGATTATAGCCTTTATTCCCCAGGTGAATCAAATCATGGGTATAGGGATTCCTTCTGTGAAGCTGGGATATGGCCCGTTCTGGATTATAGGTCATAAGTAAATCAAGACGCCGTTTATCGAGGACATCCTTCTGACTTTCAAGAGTTCCAATAATTCTGGTAATAAAATTATCCAGATGCTGGAGGCCGAATGTTGTCGCTATCAAATCCCTTAAAAAGGCCTCTGAAAGGCTATGGATGGAATTTGTATGATCATCGTCATGCCAGAGAAATCTATACTTTGTGAGCAGGTTGTTTGCCCCGATCTGTGGAATAACGATGGAAAGATTATTTTGATGAATATTGGTGTAATAGGAGTAGATAACATCCTTGACACCGTCAGAGAGACCACGAAAAATATCAAGATACTGAGTATAGGAAAAGCGCCTGATCTTCAAGGAGCTTTCGAGAAGAGAAATATAGGTCTCAAGCCGTCTTGAGGAGATGCCATCCACTCGAAGAGCACGAAGGTATATTTTCAAACACTTAACAATACTGTAGAATGTCGCCTGGGTAATGATTGATAGATTCACCGTTTCAGGCAAACGTTCCAGATAAATATTAGTGAGATTTTCGAGACGGAAACTTAAAGAAAGACTATCAAATTTCTTTTCACGATACTTGCCGTAAACCGATGGAATATCAACGGCAATATGCCGTTTAAAGTAAATATCTTCCTTGGCTTCAAAAGTCTCAGAAGAGAGAATCGTCTTTTTCAGCCCTTCAAGAGTCTCCAGTAAAGCTTCTACACACTGAACAGTTTCACAATTTTCAAGCGTGGCCAGCAAATCCTCCATTTCCGGGAAACCTTCCTGGGCCGCATCTTCAAGCTCCGAACGCAGCTCCTGGAAACCAAGGTTATATTTCTGGTTCAGGAGTTGATACATATAAACGAGCAGATCAAAGCGCCGTAGTTCAGCAGGGGAAATATCCGTTTGTGAGGCAAGATACTTCTGGCGCTCTTCCTGCCTCCAGGCAAGGAGGTCATCACTTTCTGAAAACTCCAGTTCTTTGTGAATACGCAATGCCAGCGTATGCTGCTCATCGATAAATTTTCCGTCCAGTGCTATTTCGGAATAAACCTCTTCTGGAAGAAAAGGCTGAAGAACATCCTTCTTTTTAGTCAGCCAGAACACAAAAATTGCCTGGATAAAATCAACAATCAGGTTTGAACTCTCCACATGGCTCTGCTTGCGCAGAAAATGAATAAGCAGATCTCTACGTTTATGAATTTCATCAAGCTCGGTGGACACCTCACGAAGATCCCCTTCAGCACCTATTTCATTAAAGAAAACAGGCATAAGCTTGGTAAACTGTTTAGCAAGATTATATACCGGCTCTATGGGATGATTGAGGAGATTGGTGATATCACGCTGAAAAAGGTCTGTATCTTTAACACAGGTTCCTGAAAGTTTAATATTGATGATAAGCGCAGAAAACAGAGTGCCACACCACTTGGGTTCCTGCATGATCAGATTCAACCAGACCCGGATATTAGCAAGATGGGTCGGATTAGTAATGGGTTGCCAATCTTCATCCACTCCCATAACATTGGCGTATTGAAACCCAAAACGAACCGCCTGCCAGAGAAATGTTTCTACCATTCTTCCGTTCTTTCGTTTAAAGACCTCACCACCAAGGACCTGAATACACTGAAGCGAGGTATGGGGATATTTCCTCACATTTGCTTTTAGCAGTTGGAAAGCAGTGAGAAGAAACTCCTCAATTTCTTCAAATTTCTGGAGACGAATAAGCTGAACAAGCGAGCGATTAATCTCACGTAGGGTCTCTTCATGGATAAGGTAAAGCCCCTTGGTATCCATGATCCGAAAGAGAAAGAGGAGCTTCTGATTTTCAGCAAAACGGTTCAGAGGCAAGCGCTGCTCTTTTACCTTTCCAAGCTCCGCTTCATCTGCCTGAGCCAGCCTTGCCGGAATTTCTTTATAGAGACGAACAATGTCAACATGGGCCGGCAAATCCAGAATATGCTGCAATGCGGTCACCGGGGTGACATGTGTATCAATACTGCTCACATCTTCTTTATTTTTCTCCATGGCCTTGTGGGAAATAGCGGAAAACAACTTCCCTGAATGGAAGTCCTCACACAGATCACCACAATGACTGAGAAACCAGGGAAGCGGATCTTCCTCCTTCAGCCAGTAATCATAATTTCGTATCAGGATCGCCTGCATCAGTTCTGCCATGGGATGGCAGTCAAACGCTTCTGCACCATTTTCAGCAAAAGCAAGAAGAGAAGTGGCCAGCTTTTTCATGGGATGCTGTCCCTGAACAATATGCATCATAATGGAGCTCTCCCCATCATCAAGTTCAAGAAGCAGTTCAAAATAGCGATTGAGGGCAGATTGGTAGCGATAGAGATCATCTGCCTCAAAGAGACTCACCATCTTTGCAACCCAGGCAACTTGAGACTCAATGATCTGCGACAGGAGTTTACTGTTCTTTTCAGAGTCCTTCATAGCGGCAAGAAACAGACCGCCAAACAGGGTAAAAGCCTCCGGTCCCCGTTCATGACGCATATAGTAATTACTGTTCTTCAGGACAAAACTTCGTAGCTGTGGAATTAAGATATTCCAATTGCGATAGGGATGACAAATCTCATAGAGAAGACTTTCAAGGGTATTGTGCAGCCCCTTATAGCGGATGACCACATCGAGCAGAGGTTGTAACTCTGGATCAAGTACCACCTCTTCAGCTGTTTCAAGAAGATTTGCCGTGAGTGCATCCGATTCGATACTTTTTGTTTTTGCTTTCATTATTTCAAATCTCTCTCAAAGAAGTATTCTCAACTGCCTTCAAGTATCAAACATTTTCCCCACAAGTTCAAGGATCTTCTGCATTGACAACAAAAACGCCCTGAAGGATTGTGCCTTCAGGGCGTTTTAAAGAGGATCCCCGCTTACACGGGGGCAGTAAATCTTTTTATCTACAATGCCTTGTTCTCCTCCATATGCATAATCAGATCCAACATTCTATTGGAATAGCCCCATTCGTTATCATACCAACTCAATATCTTGACCGTGGTACCGATAACCTTAGTGGATTGCCCATCAACAATCGACGAATGACCATTGCCCTGAAAATCAACAGAAACCAGAGGCAGATCAGTATAACCAAGATAACGGTTAGCGGCATCCTTCAATGCCTGATTCACCTCCGGTACGGTTGTTTCCTGTTCTACTTCCATCACGGCATCAACCAGTGAAACGTTGGGGGTTGGAACCCGGACTGCAAGGCCATCAAACTTACCCTTCAGTTCAGGGATAACGAGCGCCACAGCGGCAGCAGCTCCTGTACTGGTGGGGATCATAGACATTGCAGCAGCCCGTGCCCGACGCAGATCGGAATGGGGAAAGTCAAGAAGGCGCTGATCACCGGTGTAGGCATGAACGGTGGTCATCAGTCCATGTTTAATACCGAAATTATCAAGAATCACCTTGGCAAAGGGAGCCAGGCAGTTGGTGGTGCACGAAGCATTGGAAACGATATGATGAATAGTGGAATCGTATTCGTCCTCATTCACCCCCATTACAAAGGTCTTGATATCTCCTTTGGCAGGAGCTGAAATCACTACTTTACGGGCACCTGCACTGATATGTTTTTGAGTACTGTCACCATCCCGGAAAAGTCCTGTACACTCAGCAACATATTCAACGCCACACTCCCCCCATGGGATATCAGCTGGGTCGCGATGATCGCTCACCGGAATATGTTTGCCATTTACGGTAATTCCAGTGTCATCACTCTCCACTTCGGGCTCATAAATTCCCATGACCGAGTCATACTTCAGGAGATGGGCAAGGGTGGCGTTGTCGGTCAAGTCATTAATCGCTGCAACCTCAATATCTGCAAAAGCAGGGTCTTTTGCGAGAGCACGAAAGATACTTCTTCCAATACGGCCAAAACCGTTAATTCCTATCTTGATTGTCATGTGCTGCCTCCGATAAATTTAAAAGCCATTTGCTGCATTTTCTTGTCAGTTATAAACTATTAAATCAGAATAAATACTTTATGAACAGTAGAATACGAATGCAGGAGCTTGTCAGAGAATAGACATTTCTTCTCGAATCGAGGTATTTCAAAAAATAATCACAGACATACGCTTGATATTACTAAGATTATTTTCTCAAACAACAAAAACCTGAGGAGGGAGGCTATTCTCGGACTGCCCCCTAGTATCCAATTTTATTCTTTTTTGCCTTCTTATACAATTCCAGGTACTTTTTACTGACCGTGGTCCATGTGAATTGTTCATGAATTAACTCCACTGCCCGACGCTGCATTTTACGGACTGCCGCAGGGTCAGTTTCGTAAATGTTCAGAGCTTGCTCTATGGCCTTACTTAAGGCAAGAACACTCTGCCCAGCATAGGAAAAACCGGTCTCCCCATCCACGACTTTCACTAATCCGCCGACGGAATGAACAATGGGCAGATTCCCAAAAAGCTGGGCCATAAAATCTGTCAAGCCGCAGGGTTCATACTGTGAAGGAATTACAAAGAAGTCCCCTGCAGCATATATCTTATTGGCTAGGATCGTATCAAAACCCCGAAGGATGCAAACCCGTCCAAGGTTTTCTTTTTTCTCAGCAAGATCAATAAGTCCATCCTCATCATGACGACTACCTGTCCCAAGAAGTACAAATTGAAAATCAACTCTTTCGGCAAGCAGTTTCTCGAGAGACTCCGTAAGCACCCCCACACCCTTCTGAGCGCTGAGGCGGCCGACAAAGCTGACAAGTGGCAGAGCAGGATCGTTTGTCAGAAAGCCGGATTGCTGAATACTCGGAATTTTCGCCTCTCCCGACAGATGTTGCAAAAGGGCAGCCTTACACGTTAGCTTCCCATCCAGTGGCGCATCACCAAGAGGATCGAAGCTTTCGGCAATATGTGTTTTCAGATGATCCACTGAAGAAAATGCATCGGGATCAATACCATTGGTCACCCCGTTCAAGATAATATTGCGTTCCAGCAGGGTATGACCAAGCCATCCGGTGAGATGATCGTCAATAGTTTCCCGTAACTCCCGGGCATAATTCTCGCTTACGGTGTTCATCTCCGCATAGGGAGCTCCAGCGAGAAAGGGATCAAAGCAATCATCAAGCCTGAAGCGTCGCACAAGCGAAAGGGGCAAACCAGTGTTTGCCTGGGCAAAGGCAAGATCGGCAATCTCCTGGTGATACCCCTGCCCTGCGTTATGAACGGTTACAACACATCCGGTACTGCGAAAATAGTGGCGCAGCCCGGTTTGTTCCGAAATCATAGCTGGAAGAACCGCCGTGTGACCATCGTGACAATGAATGACATCCGGACGGGCACCAAGAATGACCATCAGGTCAATGGCAGCTTTCTGGAGCAGGATATTCATGGCAAAATAATCTATATGCCCCTCTCCGGTTTTCTGCCAGGAAAAATTCTCCTCTTCCTCCGCTGTATAGGTGTATACATTTTGCTTCTCACGAAATCTCTCAGCGTCGAGGAGATAGATATTCACCCGTTCCAGTTTTGCCACCCACACCCTCACCTCTTCTCGCCGTTCCTCCTCCGGGTAATTCAGGTCAACCTCAAAGTGAAGTTCCTGTTCGCTACCCAGGGGATCAGTAAGCAGTCGAAAACCCAGTTCTTCAGGGTTCATAAAACCGTAACAGGGAATAACAACATGAATAGAGCGCCCGGACCAGCGGGCAAGGGCCACAGACAACTGGGAGACCACATCTTTCACCCCACCAGCTCCCGCCAAATCACCGTATTCCCGACTGAGCATCCATATTTCGCGGATGACTGTTTGTTTGCTTGCCATTTTTTTACTCCGTTGGAAAAGCAATGCTCATGTGGCGAAGCAGGTGATCAACCAGGGTGAGACGCACCATCGCCTCACACACCGGAATAATACGGGGTATAGCGGAGATATCGTGCCGCCCCCCCACCTGAATAGTCACCGCTTCGTTGTTAAGATTTACACTCTGCTGCTTTTTTGAAATAGATGGAATGGGTTTCACAGCAACACGGATAACAATTTCATTACCACTCGATATTCCGGCAAGGATTCCTCCGGCATTGTTGCCATCAAATCCTTCCGGAGTAATCCCATCATTATTTTCAGATCCAAGCATATCCGCCACCTTGAATCCGGCACCAATCTCCACACCCTTCACGGCACCAATGGACATCAATCCATGGGCAAGTTCTGCTTCAAGTTTATCAAAAACGGGCTCGCCAAGACCGGCAGGACAATCAGCAACAATCTCTACGATTCCACCTAAAGTATCCCCCTGCTTTCTAACCTCATCTACACGCGCTTCCATCTTTTCAGCAGCGGCAGCATCTGGACAAAAGAATCGATTGCTGTTGATCTCTTCAAGATTTTTTTCTGTTATTTTCACCCCGCCAAGAGCCACGGTATAAGCAAGGACATCAATTCCAGTCTGTTCCAACACCTGCTTGGCTACGGCTCCTGCTGCAACTCGCGCCGCAGTTTCCCGAGCAGATGCACGTCCGCCTCCGCGATGATCCCGAATACCATATTTTGCAAGATAGCTGATATCACCATGGCCAGGACGAAAAATATCACGCAAACTGTCATAGGACTTTGAATGGGCATCCTTATTGTAAATTACAAGCGATATGGGGGTTCCGGTGGTACGAGGTAGCTCTTCTCCCTGAGGGATAAAGGTACCGGATAAAATCTCTAGCTGATCCGGTTCCCTACGGGGGCTTGAGGCTCCCCCCTGCCCGGGCCGCCGCCTATCCATTTCAGCCTGCAAAACCTCAGGATCAAGAACGACCCCCGGAGGACAGCCATCAATTACAGCTCCTACGCCTGTTCCATGTGACTCGCCCCAGGTGGTTACTCGAAAGGCCTTCCCAAAAGTATTTCCTGCCATTTTTTTTATTCCTTGTCTGTTGCGGTGCAGATCTGTTCAATTTCCTGAACAGCTTCATCAACTGTCATCTTGCCACTATCAATAATACAGTCTGCTGTTTCCTGGTATAGCTGATCCCGTTCTGCCAGAACATCTTCCAGCTCCTGGCAAACATTTTTTCCTGTCAAACTTGGCCGTTGTCCTGCGGAAAACGGATCACCTGCGATACGCTTACAGAGAATTGCGGGGTCTGCCTGCAGCCAGATAACTTTCCCCAGTTTTTTCAGTTCCAGCCAAAGCTCACGGTGGAGAATTGCCCCACCGCCAGTGGCCACGACACAGGCTTTCTGAAGGACCAGCTGACGCAGTGCCTGCTTTTCATAGGCCCTGAACGCCTGCCACCCTTCACGATCAACAATTTCTGTCACCGAGCAACTGCATGCATCAGTAATAAGAGTATCAGTATCAAGAAATCTGTAACCAAGCCTCTTTGCAAGCTTGACACCGATACTGGACTTCCCCACGGCTCGGCCACCAATGAGATATACACACTTTTTCATAAAAATAATTCCCGTCGATTAAATATAGTATGCGTTAAGATAAATCTGTGTCAAGATAAGATCAAGGATGAAAATAACTTGTATCATTCTCACATAGCAACAGTATGCTTCAAATGCCAGGTAAGCGAAGACTCCGAAATGAACGAATTTGTAGCACTGCTAAACAGTCACAGTGCAGTGTCATGCCAATTGACAGGTATTGCCTGAATGGTTCTGGATGAAAGAGACTAGACACTCTATCATGGCATAATATTCCAAAAACTATGGATGGATCTTAAATATGTTTCTACCTCAGCAGATGACACGAAAGAACATTTTAATCACCTGGCTCTTTGGAAGCATCCTCTTAATGCTCATCGTATCGGCAATTTCAATTTTTATTTGGAATTTCACGTCTCAAACAAATCCATCGCTGACCGTACAACCTATTGAATATTTTTTCAGTATGACATTTCGTGTTCCAGTTGGTTGGTTTTTATCATTTCTGACTCCTTTTGGGTGGGCCAATATTCTTTTCCTGTTTCTTAGTATATACACCAGACGCCATCTCCTGCTGGCTGGCTCCGCAATTGCGACCATCCTCACAGGAATATGGTGGCCACAAACCTATGTCACAATGATGTCTCTGTAACTCCCGGAAAACATCATTATCCCCTACATATCCATAAAACAAGCCAACAACCCAGCCTGGAAGAACGATTACAATGCGCTACAAAATCAGAAAAATCAGACCTGAGGATGATGAACAAATTTGCCAGATCATCAAAACGGTCGGAGCAGAATACGGGGCCATCGGGGATGGCTTTGGCCCGTCTGACCATGAAGTTCGCTGCATGAGCCAGCACTATAATGACGAAAACAACACACTTTACCTGGTTGCAACCATGGACAAGCAACTCCTTGGCGGTGGGGGCATTGCAGCCTTCCAGGGAAGTGAGAAGATCTGCGAACTTCGAAAATTATTCCTCTTGCCGGAAAACCGAGGCCTTGGAATTGGAAGAGAGTTAACACAAAGATGTCTAGAATATGCTAAATCCAGAAACTACACTCAATGCTACCTGGACACACTCTCAAGCATGAAATCTGCGATAAAACTCTATGAGAACTTTGGCTTCGAGCACTTGAGATGTCCACTTGATGGCACGATTCATAGTGGTTGTAATGTCTGGATGCTCAAGGAACTGTAGCCAAACACAGGGGAAAATAATGCCGGCGACAGATAGTTGGAAACCAGCAATTATTGTGTTGATAGAATTCGAAACCACCACTCATTGTTATTTGAAAAATATAAGATGATAGATAAAACTAGAATCCCAAAAGCATTACTACCGCTCCTGGAAGCAAAGCTCCAAGGAAGAGATAATGAAATAAACTTCCCTCCTCCCGTATTCGACATGATGAAAGGAGAGGTTATTAATTTTGATGCGGAAAAGGAATCCTTTACCAACAGATTCCCAATATTAGACGAACAGTTAAATCCTTACGGAACCATGCAGGGAGGGATGATAGCTACAGCAATTGACAATACCATTGGCCCCTTGAGCATGCTGGTTTCCCCACCTAATTTCACACGTTATATAACGGTAAAATATGGAAAAGTTGTATCTCCTGACCTTGGCTATATTTATGTCACAGCAACATTCATCGGTAAAAAGAAACGACAGCTTTTTTTTGAAGCTATAGTAAAAGATAGTGATGGAAACGAACTTGCTTCCGCAAAAGCAACACATTGGGTTATTGATTAGACCGTACCCCGCAGGAGATAAGCGCAGACTTTGAGTACTCCTGAGGTGCAGCCATGTCAACTCGTGAAAAAGACGGGGTAAATCTTTTCCCGTCTTTTACATTTACCTTTCAATTGTGGTCAATACCACACCTTGCACATTTCCCTACTGTGAAAAAGAAAAAACAATCCTCATTTAAGACAGCAGAAATCCTCCTGCTCTCATTTTGCCACTTTATCCACGACGTGTACTCGTCATTCCTGGCACCACTGTTACCCCTATTGATTGAAAAGCTCTCCATGTCACTGACTCAGGCTGGTTTTCTCTCAGCTGTAATGCAACTCCCTGCCCTGATGAATCCTTTTATTGGAGTAATGGCAGATCGAGCAAGCCTACGCTATTTTGTTATTTTGGCTCCCATGATGACAGCCATCCCCATGAGCCTGATAGGACTGGCCCCATCCTACGGAGTATTACTGATACTGCTCTTTATTGCTGGAATAAGCATTGCTATGTTTCACGTTCCGGCTCCTGTAATGATTTCCCGTATGGCGGGGTCAAGAAAGGGTAGAGGGATGAGCTTCTTTATGACAGGCGGTGAGCTGGCCCGTACGGTCGGACCATTGACAGCTGTGGCTGCAGTTTCTCTATTGGGACTTGAAGGTTTCTGGCCCATCATGATTGTTGGTATTGCTGCCTCAGGATGGCTATTTGTACGCTTCAGACATGTGGACCTCTCTTTTCACAACCAAAGCCAGAAGACCTCACTTTTCACCACATTTAAGGATATGCGACATATCCTGATGCCACTTACATTTATCCTTCTGGCGCGCAGTTTTATGCACGGTGCCATGACTGCTTTCCTCCCCCTTTTTATCCAAAACGAGAGCGGCAATATCTGGCTGGGCGGAATGGCTTTGATGCTCTTTGAAGCTGCAGGAGTAGCTGGCGTATTAGCTGCTGGCTCGCTCAGCGACCGCCTTGGACGGCGGCGAATGCTGCTGATTTCATTAGTAGGAGCTCCACTGAGTGTACTCCTCTTTATTTTCAGCAACGATTGGCTCAGAATACTATCATTACTCAGTTGTGGTTTTATGCTTCTCTCCACCACCCCCGTAATGCTTGCCCTGATCCAGGAACATGCGAAAAACAGCCCGGCAGCAGCCAATGGTATCTTTATGATGACAGCCTTTATGGCTCGTGCATCGATGGTGGTGGTTATTGGTCTGATCGCAGATCGAAGTGGACTACAAACTGCCTATCTTTTCAGTGCCATTGCCGGTCTGGTTGGTATCCCTTTTATAATGATGTTGCCAGGGCGGGAAAAGCCCTGACAGGTTAATACGATTTATTTCCTTTAATTTAGCCAAATATGCTGTAAAATATAATTGTGCACGAATAGAATTTTGATCTAAATCATCTGGAACTAAATATGGAATTCAAAGACTATTACACAACCCTGGGCATTGATCGAAATGCCACCCAGGATGAGGTAAAACGCGGCTATCGTAAGCTTGCCCGTAAATATCATCCCGATATCAACAAGGAAGCCACTGCTGAAGAACGCTTTAAAGCGATTGGTGAAGCCTACGAGGTTTTGCAGGATGTCGAAAAACGTGCGGCCTATGACAAATTTGGCAAGGACTGGAAGGCCGGGCAGGACTTCAAGCCACCGCCGGACTGGGATAGTGGTTTTGAATTTACCGGTGGCGGATATACTGAAACCGATGCCTCTCAGTTCAGCGATTTTTTTGAATCCCTGTTTGGCGCACAGGGTGCTGGTGGTACAAGGCAACAGGGTCCATTCGCTGGACAGCACACTCGTTACTCGGGAAAAGGACAGGATCTCCACGCCAAAATCGTCATACATCTGGAAGACAGTTACCGGGGAAGTAAGCAGTCGCTCACCCTGCAACGCCCTGCGGTTGATGAATCCGGCCATGTGATCACCAGGCCTCATACGCTGCAGGTTTCTATTCCAAAGGGAATTACCGAGGGCCAGCAGATCAGATTGACTGGACAGGGCGCAGAGGGAATGGGTGGCGGGGGAAATGGTGACCTCTTCCTTGAGGTAGCCTTCGCAGCACACAAGCATTTCGTTCCTGACAATCGCGATATCATGCTTACCCTGCCGATTTCACCTTGGGAAGCAGCACTCGGCGCCACCGTCCCGGTCCCGACGCTCGGTGGAACTGTGGATCTGAAGATAGCGCCAAATTCTCAGACAGGAAAAAAGCTGCGCCTTAAAGGCAGAGGCCTCTGCTCTGCAAAACTGAGTGGTAATCAATATATAACCCTTGCCATCATGGTTCCTAAACCTGTTACTGACAAGGATAGCGAGCTGTACAATCGCATGAAAGAAGCCATGTCATTTAACCCTCGCAGCCACCTTGGAGTATAACCATGACAACAGAACTCCAGTATACAATCATTGACGAAAACTGCGAATACAGCCTCCGTGAACTCTGCACTCTTTGCAAGGTTCACGCCCAGTTTATTCAGGACCTGATAGATGAGGGAATTCTCTCACCTCAGGGACAGGACCCAAGGGAATGGCGATTTGCGGCAATTGAAATCAAACGAATCCAAGTATCCATACGTCTCCAGGAAGATTTGCGCATCAATCTTCCCGGCACCGCACTTGCCCTCGACCTCCTTGATGAAATCCAAGAGCTGCGACGCAGTAAATCCCATTTGGAACAGCTCTATGCCTTAACAAACAGAGTTGATTAAAGCATAGACCATCACCAAGATATTGACAAACAGACGGCCATGACTATTTTCATCTATAACTGACCATTTTTGTAACTATTCACCATGCTATTGAACGGCACAATATTTATCCGGAATCGGGGGACACGATCCCAATTCAAAATACAAAGACTAATTGGGTCATGTCCCCAGTTTCCTAGCAGCGTATTCGTTATGCAA
>CAZIDU010000065.1:0-25209 GCA_964538055.1 uncultured Desulfocapsa sp.
GGTGGAAGTAAAAACGATTGTTTTGGATGATTATTTTTTTCCATCTCCCTAAGGTAAAGGCGGAAATGGTTTTAAATGGTGTTCTTGAAAAAATGGTGGAAACAATGAAAGACGGAGAGAAGGTCAGTCTGTTGGGTTTTGGAACGTTTTGTGTAGTTGAACGTGTACAGAAGAAAGGTCGTAACCCACAGACTGGAAAAGATATTGTTATTCCAGCACATAATGCAGTGAAGTTTAAGCCCGGAAAAACCCTATATGGCAGAGTTCAGTAGCATGAGAGATTCATCAGCACCCCACCAGCGTCCGATCAAGTTATCTCGTATAGAAAAAACTATTACGAGACAACTTGATCGAACGCTGGTGGGGTGCTGCTAAACCTCTTATGTTCAATGCCTAGACATATAGAATGCTATTGGGTCTGGGGAGAGTAGGGAGTAGTAAGGATCGAGAACATCACTAGATATTTCGATTCTGTCGGATTTTCCAAAGTATAGCCCCACCAAGAACCATCAATCCACTAAGAAGTTGTCCCCGTGTTATCGCTCCAAATACAAATCCAATATGCTGATCCGGTTCACGGAACAGTTCAACAAATATCCGAAAACACCCATATCCAATAAGGAAGAGGCTGAGCATACTTCCATGTGGCCAATTTTTCTTTTCTTTCCATGGTTGTTCTTTAGCGAACCAGAGTATTGTGAAGAGCAGGACTCCTTCAAGTAGCATTTCATAGAGTTGGGATGGGTGTCGTGGCTGTGGGCCACCACCAGGAAATACCATGGCCCACGGAACCGTAGTGGTCCTGCCGAATAATTCACCGTTAATGAAGTTTCCAAAGCGGCCGAGCGCAAAACCAACCGGCATTGTCACCACGTAGAGGTCGGCACAGGTCCAGAAATCGAGCTTGTTCTTTCTTGTGTAGAGGTATCCGCCGATCAGACAGCCGATACACGCACCATGGAAGGACATACCTCCCGTCCATGTGGCAGGAATTTCAAGCGGGTGCTGCATATAATAGGAAAAATTGTAAAAGAGGACATATCCGAGCCGTCCGCCGACAACCACAGAAATGATCAGGACAAGGTTAAGGTTTTCAAAATAGGGTTCCAGGGCCTTATAGGAAAAATCGCGTATCTGTTTCAGGACAAGAAAGTAAGTGGCTGTAAAGCCAAGTACATACATAAGACCGTACCAGCGAACCTGTAGAGGGCCAATTCCAAAAATAACGGGATCAATATCTGGAAACGGCATCATTTTTTTGCCTGTCCCTGCAGCTTTTTCAGATGAACCTGAAGGACAGAGATTGCAGCGGGGGTAACCCCTGAAATCCTTGATGCCTGGCCAAGTGAGCGAGGTCGTACTTTGCCAAGCTTTTCGACCACCTCATTGGAAAGACCAGACAGGGTCTTGTAGTCGATATCTTCCGGGAGTGCCAATTCTTCCATTTTTTTAAAGCGGGCAACCTGCTCTTCCTGGCGTTTCAGGTAGCCTTGAAACTTGACCTGGAGCTGAATTTCATCCCGTACAGATGATTGAAGCAGTTCTTTAACTGCCTCCTGGCCTTCGGGCGGCTCGGTGGGGAGGAGACTGAGCTGGGCAATGGTTAATTCGGGTCTGCGTAACAGATCAGACAGTTTGCACTTTTGTTTCAGGGCAACCGTTCCCTCTGCAATAAGAATTGCATTGGTTGCCTCATTTGGTTTGACCTGGATGGACTCAAGCAGGGTCACCCCTTTATCAAGAGCCGATTGTTTAGTTAAAAATGATTGATACTCATCTTCCTCTAGTAATCCGATATCATGGCCAATTTCACAGAGTCTGCTGTCCGCGTTGTCTTCACGCAGCAGGAGGCGATATTCCGCCCGTGAGGTGAACAATCGGTAGGGCTCTTTAGTGCCACAGGTTACAAGGTCATCTATCAGAACCCCGATATAAGCTTGGGCGCGGCTGAGAATAAGGGGCTCTTTGTCACGAATCAAATGGACTGCGTTGATAGCTGCCATCAGGCCCTGGGCAGCTGCTTCCTCATAGCCGGAAGTACCGTTAATCTGTCCGGCCAGAAACAGGCTGGCCACCCGCTTGGTTTCCAGGTTTGGTTTAAGTTCCAGGGGATCAATATAGTCGTACTCAATGGCGTATCCAGGTCGCACGATGGTTGCATTTTCCAGACCCTTGATGGAGTGGAGCATGGCAAGCTGGGTGGATAGTGGCAGGCTGGTTGGCAGGCCGTTTGGGTAGACCTCTGTGGTGTCCAGTCCTTCGGGCTCCAAAAATACCTGATGCCTGTCTTTTTCCGGAAAACGCATGACCTTATCTTCGATGGATGGGCAGTATCTGGCTCCGATGCCCTCTATGATTCCGGCATACATGGGCGATTGATCAATGCCTGCCCGGATTGCTGCATGTGTTTCAGGGTTAGTGTAGGTGATGTGGCAGGGGCGTTGAGGAAGGTTATATTCTCCCTTGCTTGCAAAGGAGAAAAAGGCCGGGGGTTGATCGGAATGTTGTTCTTCGAGTTCCGAGTAGTTAATGGATCTGGCATCAATGCGGGGGACCGTCCCTGTTTTCATCCGACCCATGGTGAAACCGATTTTATTGAACCATGTGGAAAGATTGGCAGAAGGTGGATCTCCCATGCGCCCAGCCGGAAAATTTTTCAGGCCAATGTGGGTCAGACCGTTGAGGAATGTTCCGGTGGCAACGATAACTGCCTTAACCGCAATATCCTCGTCAAGTGTTGTTCGCAGGCCACAAATTCGATCATCTTTCATAATCAGAGAATCGACCTCTGCCTGTTTGATCTCCAGATTTTCCTGGGCCTCCATCACCGATTTCATGCGAAGTCGGTAGAGCAGGCGGTCCGCCTGAGCGCGTGATGAACGAACTGCAGGGCCTTTACTGGTATTGAGTCTGCGAAACTGGATGGAAGTGGCATCAATGTTTTTAGCCATTTCACCACCAAGTGCATCAATTTCTCGAACCAGATGTCCCTTGGCCAGGCCGCCAATGGCAGGGTTGCAGGACATGGCACCTATGGTGTCTATATTAATGACGATTACCAGTGTCTTGCAGCCCATTCTGGCGGCAGCAAGGGCTGCCTCACAACCGGCATGGCCAGCTCCAATGACTGCGATATCATATGAATCCATAATGTAACTATTCACCGAAATTGAGTTTGAGTCGGAATTGCATAACGAATACGCTGGTAGGAAACTGGGGACATGACCCAATTCGTTTTTGTTTTTTGAATTGGGATCGTGTCCCCCCGATTCCGGATAAATATTGTGCCGTTCAATAGCATGGTGACTAGTTACTCCATAATTAGTAATTGTTTCTTAAGTGGAGTAACTTTATAGTGTTGTGTGTCTTGAACAGCAAGCCATTGTGATTAAGAGTCGTAAAATTGTATAGTACCTAATAGAATAATAAGGCGCAACCAGTACAATCTAACTTCACTATTCCCTTAGGGAAACTATTATGTTTGGAAAAAAAAATATACCCTCAGAAAGCATTCTTATCCTTGGCCTTGGCGGAATTGGCCTGTACCTCGCCAAACGTCTGGTCCATGAAGGATATGCTGTGACAATTATTGAGGCCGACAGTCATCTTATCGGCCGGGCCGATGAAAGTCTTGATGCACGCCTTATAACCGGTTCTGCAATGTCCATTGAGTGCTGGAAAGAGGCCAATGCAAAGAGTATGGATTTTATGATCGCCGTTACCGATAACGATGCGGTGAATATGCTTTCTGCCATAATAGCCGACGGTTTTGGTATCGAACAGAAAATTTCCAGGGTGCGTTCACTGGAATATGGTCAGAAGGACTCTTTGTTACAGGCAGAAGACCTGAAGGTTGACCTCTTTATTCATCCTGAAGAGCTGGCAGCTCAAGAAATTGTACGTCTGGTTAAACGTACAGCAGGGGATGAAATCATCGATATTGCCCTTGGTAAAATGCAGGCCATGGCTGTACAAATTGATGATGATTCGCAGTTCGCTCATAAAACACTTGTCGAAATTGCAAGAGCTTATAGCGATATTGCTTTCCGGGTTGTGGCAATTGCCAGGGGGATCAGCACTATCATTCCCACGGGAAAAACTGAAGTCCTGCCCCATGATCAGATACTGATTATGGCAGGTACAGAAGAGTTACCCCGTTTAATGGAAATGACAGGTATACAAAAACAGAATCATCGTCTGCGGGTGATGATAGTTGGTGGAGGGCTGGTTGGCAGTCGTATTGCGCAGCTTCTTGGAAAGACGGTGCGGGTAAAACTGCTTGAGAAGGATGAAAAGCGGGCATCGGAATTGTCGTCCATGCTGCCGGACACCGAGGTGCTGCTTGGAGATGGTTCTGACAAAGATGTTTTGACTGCCGCAGGGCTTGCTGATATGGATACATTTATTTCGGCAACGGGTGAGAACGAAACGAACATCATGACCTGTATGCTAGTGAAGCATATTGTTGAGACTCAAGGGGCTACGCATACGCAACGCAAAACAAAAACAATTTCTCTTGTAAATAAAGAGGAGTATGTGGTCCTGGCCTCAACCAGTGGCTCCGATATTGCCATTAACAAAAAGATTCTGGCTGGAAATGAAATTTTCACCTTTATCCGTAGAAGTGAAATGTTGTCGGTGTCTCATATGCATGGTTTTGATGCGGAGGTGGTCGATTTGATTGCTGCTCCGAAATCTACGATTACCAAAAAAACGCTGGCAAATCTTGATGGTAAATTATCGGAGCATATCATTGTCGGCTCTGTATTTCGTGATGGGAAATGGGAGACAGCAGTGGGGGAAACGCAGGTTAATGCCGGAGATCGGGCCATTGTTATTTGTGATTCCCTGTATCTGAAGGAGGTTCGGGAACTCTTTCTGAGCTGATGCTTACTTTTCCCAGAAGGAGGGGATAAAGAGTACCAGAGCAGAAAACATCTCCAATCTGCCCACCAGCATATTCCAGGAAAGAAACCATTTCCCAATGTCTGATATAAATGCGAAATTATGGGTGGGTCCAACGGCTCCAAATCCAGGTCCGATATTCATAAGTGCTGAAATAACTGAACTCATAGCCGAGCTGTAATCCATATTGTCGGTGAGTGTCATAACGAACCCCCCAACCAGTATCATGAAAATGTTGATGATAAAGTAGCAGAGTGCCAGGCTGATAATGTCGTTATCAATGGTACGGCCATTAAGTCTCAGTGAAATAACGGCCATGGGTTGAAAGAAAATTTTCCGGACCGATGCATACATGTATTTGCAGATGATAACGTAATGGACAACTTTTATTCCGCTGCTGGTTGATCCGGCACAGGCTCCGATAAAGCAGACGATAAAAAGAAGCATCTGGGCAGAGTGCGGCCACAGCTCATAATCTGCAGTTCCAAAACCCGTTGTGGTAAGAAGCGATACGATTTGGAAGGTTCCGTATCTGAGAGCATCGAAAATATTGTGGTAGGTTCCTTTGGTCCATAAAATCAGAGTAATAGCTCCACAGAAAAAGAGCAGAAAACCAAGGTACCAGCGAAGTTCGGTATTTATTTTAAGGGCCTTGATATCCCCCCGCAGCACCTGATATATCAGAACAAAACTCAGCCCGCCAAGAAACATAAAAAGAATAATAATCCAGTCAAAATAGGCACTGTTGTAGGCACCTATACTTGCATTTTTTGTGGAGTATCCGGATGTCGAGACGGTTCCGAATGCGGTGCAAAGAGAGTCAAAAAGAGGCATCCCGCCGAGGGCAAGGAGGAGAACCTGTATGGCATTTAAACCAATGTAAATCCACCACAGCATGACCATGGTATCACGGTTCCGGGGCTTGAATTTTTCCTTGGTGATGACCTGACCCGGGCTTGATTCTGCGCGAAAAAGACGCAGGCCCCCCATGCCATGGGGAAGGAACATGATTGCAAGGGTCAGGAATCCCATTCCACCAAGGAGGTGCGTCTGGCTGCGCCAGAATAACAAACCATGGGGGACTGATTCGATATCAGGAAGTATGGTTGCACCGGTAGTTGTGTAGCCGGAGATCATCTCGAAAAAGGCATCGGTGAATGATGGGATTGCTCCGTGAAGCATAAAGGGAATTGCAGAAAAAGCTGAGACAAAGACCCATCCACTTACGGCAATAAAGAAGCCGTCTTTAATGTTTAATTCATTATTTTTCCGGAAAGCAAAAAAGAGTGGGAGTCCTGCTCCGATGGTGATGGCGAAGGAGTACAGCAGGGGCAGAAGGTCACTTTCCTGGTAGAAGATGGAACAGGCAATGGGCAGTGACATGGAGCAGCCTGTAACAATGAGCAGTACTCCAATAACGTGGGCGAGTGAGGCAAAATGCATGGCTTTAGCTGCTCGTCTTCCACCAGATCAATGCCCAGCGGGACGGATATGACCTGGTGACTGTGATTTCTCCATTGTCCCCTCTAGTACTGTTGTTCTGGATATACTCTTCAAGCTTGCGCTCTTCTTCTCCTGTAAGATCTTTGAACATCCAGCGGTAGGATTCAAGAGCTGTGTCCATGGAAGAAAATGAGACGGTTTTTTCCAGACTCATGATATCAACATTGGGGTGGATATCCATGGAGTAGAGGGTGTTGATTGTATAGATATAGTCCGGGCCGGATCGGAAGGGTCTTCCAAGCGCTGTGAATGCTCCATTGTCAAATGGGGTTGGGCTGATACGGTCAACAACAAAAACAGCGTCGTTGGCATGGTCGTTGAGTTTGGTGAGGGCAGCCTGGAGATTGGCAATGCTTAAAGAGCGTGAAGCGATGCAGATATCATGTTTCTTGATATTCAGCTTTTTCCAGTCATCTTCCCATGAACCAAGCACCGTTGTGATATTAGTACTGCCCTGTTGTTGTGCCCTATCGTTGAGGGCTGCGAGCATTCCTTTGGAATAATCAAGAGATGTAACAGACTTAACTAGAGGGGCAAGTGGCAGGGAAAGGGTTCCCGGGCCCGACCCAGCATCTAGTATCGTTGTGTTGGCGCTGAAAGGAATGCGCTCCATAACAAGGTTCACGAAAGATGAATCACTATTTCTTTTGGCAAATGATGTAGCTTTTTTATCCCAGTCTGCAGGGCCCTTAGCTGTCCATGATTTTTTTGCCCTGGCATTCCGCCAGAGTACGTGCCAGTCAAGATCGTCGTATGTGAGTTCAAGATGCATATTTTTTTCTGCCCTTCAGTCTTCAGCCTTTAACCTAAAATTCCTGCAAAAAACACTAGCACAGGCAAAATACTTGTGCAAGGCATTGCCGAAAATGTTTGACAGTACCGGGTCAATGTGGTTAATAATACTCTTTTGTTGATTTTACGCCCTGCGAATAGTTGAGATTCAGTGCACAGGTTGTGCAGGGCAAAGTATCCGGGAATAACAGCGAATCTCTGTAACTTGAACGATTACCCGGTTTTAAACGTGATTAACCCGCAGTGTCTGCGGATAAGGAGTAAGTAATGAGTAAGCGTACTTTTCAACCCAGTAATATCAAACGTAAACGTAAACATGGATTTCGTTCTCGGATGTCCACTGCCGCTGGTCGTGCAATTTTAAATTCCCGTCGTGCTAAAGGTCGTAAGCGTCTCTCCGCTTAACTGACGTTGCCGAGGTTAAAACTCCCGAAAACAGCTCTGCTGCGTAAGGGCCGGGAGTTTGACAGGGTGTACAGGCAGGGAACACGGCGACATGGCAGCGGATTTACATTGATTTTATGTCCTAATGAACTGGGATATAACAGAATTGGAATCAGTGTGCATCGAAAGCTTAAAGGGGCGGTAAAACGTAATAGAATAAAGCGGATTATCCGTGAATCGTTTCGTTTAGAGAGAGCCATTTACCCCCTTTGTGCTGATATTGTTTTTGCTGTTCGCCCTGATTTTTCCCTGAAATCTCCAGCTGAGATTGCCTCTTCTGTAACAAAACTTGGAACTTGAAGCATGCTCAATGCCTGGATGGATGTCTGATGTGTGACAGGGTCACCGATACTTCTTCCCTTTTGTTTGTTCAATGAAGATTCGTCTGCTGATCCAAAAGATCCCCCTGAGTCTTATTCGAGGCTATCGCTATATCATTTCTCCGCTTCTCCCTCCAAGTTGTCGTTTTACTCCTACCTGCTCCTGTTATGCAATTGAAGCCATCGAATCCCATGGCACATTGCGGGGCCTTCTCCTCTCATTTGGACGAATATTGCGTTGTCACCCGTTTTGTAAGGGAGGCTATGATCCTGTTCCGCCTCTGAAAGGTGACAGGGCTAAGTGTCTGCGACCCAGTGATGGGGCAGAAAAAAGCAAACACACAAGATGCACTACCTAGACGCAGACAGTACGGCGTCCTTTCTTCTTTTTTTACTAATGTGGTAAAGTATGGATATTTATAGAACGTTTTTAGCAATTATTCTTTCCTTCGTAATACTCATCGGGTACCAGTATTTCTTTGTAGGCTTTGGCCCTGCAGAAGCTCCGACTGAAGACACCGCTGTTCAGACAGAACAACTGACAACTGAAACTTCGTCGACCCAAGAAGCCACAATAGCTAGTGGATCTGCCGTTGGAGCACCTGCAGGTGTGGAAAATGTGGGACGCCCTGCAAGGGCTGCCAAAACCGTGATTGTGGATACCGATCTCTACACTGCATCACTGAGTGAAGATGGCGGTTCCATCACAAGTTTTATTCTCAAAGACTATAAAGAAACCTCAGCTGAGGGTTCACCGGGTATGCAAATGGTTAAGGTGGATGGTGCTGCGGAAGGATTTCCTCTTGAATTCTCCTGGGGAAGTGTTGCGCCGGCCGCTACCTTTTATGATGCCGGTGACGGTGGTATTGCTTTTCAGGGAAACACCGGCAGTCTGGTGATGAACGGTCGCGGGAATGGACTTGAAATAGTACGGGAATACACCTTCTCCAAAGACAGCTACCTCATGGAGCTGAACGTAAGAGTGAAAAACGTCTCCTCCGGTGTTCTTCAAGGAAGTGCTGCTCTGCATCAGTCCAATACACCATTTAGAGAAATGGGGCCGGGAAGTCAGTTTCTCTTTAGTGGTCCTGCGTATTTTATGAATGAGTCACTCACTGAAGTGGATTCTGATATCTATGAGTCTGGTCCTGGAACTATCTCCGGTCAAATGGATTGGGCAGGATACGAGGGAACCTATTTTATCTGTGCCATTCTTCCACAGGAGAAGAGTGCAACTTCGATGACCATGGCATCATTTGGCGAAGAAGGTATTAAGATACAGATGAACAGTGATCTTGATACGCTGCAACCGGGTGAGGAGAAGACTTACAGTTATAAGCTGTTCTTTGGTCCTAAAAAGCTTGATGTCCTTAAATCAGTAGGTTCCAATTTGTATAAGGCGGTTAACTTTGGCTGGTTTGATGTGATTGCCCAGCCCACCCTTTATCTCCTTAATTTCTTTCATGGAATTGTTAAGAATTATGGTATTGCCATTATTCTGGTGACCATGATCTTTAAAGCGATTTTCTGGCCCATTACCCAAAAGGGTTTGAAGTCCATGAAGAACATGCAGAAACTGCAGCCCAAAATGGCAAAGCTTAAAGAGAAATATAAGGGTGATCCTACAAAGATGAATCAGGAAGTAATGAACCTGTATAAAACCTACAAGGTGAATCCGCTCGGTGGTTGTTTACCCATGGTTTTACAGATTCCTGTTTTCTTTGCCCTGTATAAGGTTCTCCTTATGTGCATTGAGCTGCGGCATGCACCATTTATGCTCTGGATTACGGATCTTTCAGCACCGGATCGCCTGTACATTGGGATCGATATTCCCTATGTCGGCGGAATCCCTGTCTTGACTCTTTTGATGGGGGCCTCCATGTTTCTGCAGCAGAAAATGACACCAACAACGGCTGATCCGACTCAGGCCAAGATTATGATGTTTCTGCCTGTTCTGTTTACCTTTATGTTTATCAATTTCGCATCCGGTCTGGTGCTTTACTGGTTTGTCAATAACCTGCTTGCCATCTTCCAGCAGCAGATGATTAATCGCCAGTCAAAGGCCTAACGTTTTTTTTAGTCAGATCTGAAGCGACCTGTCGCCTGTGGGTGACAGGTCTTTTAGGAAATGACGATTCCCGCAAGGATGAAATACAATATGTCTTCAGCAAAAGTAGATTTTTACGGCAAAGAAGTAACCGATGCTATTAAAAAAGCCTGTGATACCTTGCAGGTTCCCCAGGAAGAACTAACCATTGAGGTTGTTGAAACCGGTTCTCTGGGTATTTTTGGGATTATTCGTAAAAAAGCCCATATCCGAGCCACCTTGAAAGGTCATGAATCTGATCCCGAGACTGGAAGTCAGAAAGAAGAAACTGAAGTAGCAGTTCCCGAAAAGCCTCCCAGGGCTAAGGCGAAAACTGTAAAAACTGTAAAAACTTCAAAAACCGCAAAAACCGCAAAAACTGTAGAAACTGTAAAAACTACAGAAAAGGAAGTTGTGGCCACTGTGTCCGAGGTAGACGAAAAATCCGTAGCCAAAGAAGAACCAAGCAAACAACCTGTACCCAAGAATCCTCCGCTTGAGATTAAACCCGAAAGCATGGAGCTTGTTCGGCAGCAGTTGGAAGAACTTCTGAAATTGATGACATTCCCTTCCAATGTCACAGCAGAACTTGATAATGGTACCATACGTTGTCAGGTTGGGGATGAGTTTGAAGAGGAACTCACTGGCCAGGATGGAAAAATTATTGATTCACTCCAGTATCTCCTGCGGAAACTTGCAGCACGGAAGGTTGAGGAAAAAATTCGTATTTCTATTGATATCGGAGAGTTTCGTGAGAAACGGAAAGTGGAACTGATGGAACGGGCTAAGGCGCTTGCTGCTCTGGTTAAAGAGGATGGAAAGACTCAGGCCATACCCCCGTTGAATCCTTCCGAGCGCCGTATTGTTCATGTTACTCTTCAGGATGATAAGGACATTCGCTCGCGTAGTGTGGGAGATGGTTTGTTTAAAAAGATCCTTATTTATAAACCTGGTAAAGGGAATACTCCGGGTGCCACCAAACGTGGTGCCAGAGGAAGACGTGGAAAACCCTCTGGTGCTAAGAAGCCACAAGAGGGAAATGACTCTTAAGTAGCCTCCAATGAATAGCAGTGATACTATTGGTGCCATCTCAACCCCACCAGGATCTGGGGGGATAGGCATTATCCGCATGAGTGGGCCGGATTCTCTTGCCCACTTGGAAGCTGTTTTTCAGCCCCTTGCCAAAACCTGCTCTTTTGAAAGTCATCGTCTCTATTACGGTTATATTGTTCATCCCGTAGATAAAAAACCTCTTGATGAAGTTTTGGCTGTCTTTATGGCAGCCCCGAAGACCTATACCCGGGAAGACGTGGTTGAAATCCATTGTCACGGTAATTTTATTGTGCTGCAGTCCATTCTGGAACTGCTTGTGGGTCTTGGTCTTCGTCTTGCCGATCCCGGAGAATTCACCAAACTTGCTTATCTGAATGGACGAATCGACCTGACACGGGCGGAAGCTGTTATTGACATCCTTGCTGCCAGGACTCGAAAGGGCATGGATATGGCACTCGATCAGCTTGGCGGTGCACTGTACAAACAGGTTGATGCCGTTCGAACATCCCTTGTTCACATGCTGGCAGTGGTGGAAGTTGCCATCGATTTTCCCGACGAAGATATAGAGATTGTAAACTATACATCTCTGATCGTTCAGGTTCGTGATGAAGTCCTTAGCCCTCTAAAAAAACTCATCCGTCAGGCTGAGGCTGGTAAAATATTTCGTGATGGTATATCCGTGGTCATTGTAGGACTGCCGAATGTGGGTAAGTCCAGTTTACTCAATACGCTGCTTCAAGAGGAACGTGCTTTGGTAACAGCTATTCCAGGTACCACCCGTGATACCATCGAAGAATACCTCGATATTCAAGGGGTTCCAGTGCGTATCGTCGATACTGCCGGTATCCGACAGGGGGCAGATGAGGTCGAACAATTAGGGATAGAGCGGGCCAGGAAACAGATTGACCAGGCAGACCTGGTACTGTTTATGTTGGATGGCGTAAGGGGACTCCAGGACGAGGATCGGCAACTGTTCGAGACCGTGAAACATAAGCCTCTCCTCCTGCTTTCCAATAAAAGCGATCTGGCCTCCGGAAAACCAGAAACCTGTGATCTTGGTTTGGAAGATGAGAGCTTCCCCTGTATTCACATTTCCGCGAAACAGCAACAGGGTATCGAAGAGCTGAAGGATGCCATTTTCAAAGGGGTTGTCGGAGAAAAAAATCAGTGGCAGGAGGAGGGATGTGCTCCAAATATCAGACACAAGGCTGCTCTTCTCGCTGCAGAGGATGCGGCGCTCAGGCTTAAAGAGGGACTTGCCATGCAGATTACCAGTGACCTGCTTGCTGTTGATCTTCAGGAGTGCCTGGATCAGCTTAATGGTATCGTTGGGATTACCACGACGGAAGATGTTCTTGATGTCATCTTTGAACAGTTTTGCCTCGGTAAATAAAATTGCAGAAACTAAAGATTGCAATCAATGGATTTGGTCGTATAGGGCGCTGTGTTCTTCGTGCACTCTATGAACGAAATTTGCACAGTGATATAGAAGTTGTTGCCATTAATGAACTTGCCGATGCTGAAACCATGGCCTACATGCTGCGCTATGACAGTACTCATGGACGGTTTTTCCGTGAGGTGTCCGTAGCCCATGAGCTGCTGAGTATTGATGGCAAAGCTATTCAGATTTTTCATCACGAATCCCTGGAGCACCTTCCCTGGGCTGAATACAATGTGGATCTGGTACTCGATTGTACCGGGTGCTATAAAAAAAGAGATGCCCTTGAGATTCACCTAAACCGCGGGGCCAGGAAAGTTCTCTTGAGTCAGCCGGGGACTGGCGTTGATTTTACCCTGATTGCAGGCCTCAATCAGGATCTGTTACAGCCTGAGCATCGTATTGTCTCCCTTGGTTCCTGCTCTACAAACTGTGTCCTGCCAGTATTTTCTTTGTTGGATAAAGCCTTTGGTATAGAACATGGAGTGACAACTACAATTCATTCGGCCATGAATGATCAGCCTGTGATCGACGCCTACGGGAGTGATCTGCGACGTACCCGGGCTGCCGTTACCAGTATTATTCCAGTGAATACTGCTTTGGCTAAAGGGATCTCTAGATTGATGCCGCATCTCGATGGTCGTATTGAGAGTTTGCACCTCCGTGTCCCCACATTGAATGTTTCGGTTATGGATTTGAGCCTGCAGTTAAAGGCCGATATCACCACCGAACAGGTAAATGCACTGCTGGAAAAAGCAAGTGGTGGGTATTTGAATGGTATAACAGGATTTACTCGCGAACCGCATGCTTCTGTGGATTTCAATCACGATGCTCACAGCGGGATTGTGGATGCTTCTCAGACTCGTGTCAGTGGCAGGCGTCTACTGAAAATGCTGGTATGGTTTGATAATGAGTGGGGTTTTGCTAATCGTATGGTGGATGCTCTGCAGAATCCTCAATTATTGAGTAATCTTTAGCCCGTATTTCTCACGAGTTGAGATGGCTGCACACCAACCGGTTGAGCTGGATATATTATAAAAGTAACCAAATATCAGTATGTTGAAATTTTGTTACTTCCCCCGGAAGTGGGGCTTTAGCCCCGCCCAAAAGTGTAATCGGCGGGACTGAAGTCCCACTTCCGAGAGCTTGCTGTGTTCAATCTATTAAAACAAAATGTTCATGGAAAGTGCGGGCTAGTCTTGATTGTCGTCTGATTCAATCATTTTAAGTACTTCCTGTACCAATTTCTCCGCCCCATCACCTATCTGATCCACCCGTGCATCCAGCATATAGCAGGGTGTGCTTACTACTCTGCGTTTGCTATCCACCACAACTTCTGACTGTAGGGTTGTTGTATGAGACGCACCCATGGTTACAATGTTAGCGGCAGTCGTTGGATCCTGGCCAATCGTCAGATCTACATGCTTGAGTACTTTTGCAAGAATTGTCGGTGCTATGCAAAGAGCCCCTATTGGCTTATTGCGTTCAGCCATGCTGAGGATTGCCGTTTCCACATCCTTGTTTATGGTGCAATTTGCCCCATCAAGAGCGTAGCTGGAGAGGTTTTTAGCGGCTCCCAGACCACCGGGAATGATCAGGGCATCATGGCTGGCAGCATCAAAGCTGGCAAGGTCCAGGATATCTCCCCGTGCGATACGGGCCGATTCTAAAAGTACATTTCGTTGTTCAGCCATCTCTTCCCCGGTGATATGGTTGAGTACGTGATGTTGAACTATATCTGGGGCATAACATTGATAGTCTGCCCCATTTTTGTGGATGGCCCAGAGGGTCAGTGTTGCTTCATGGATCTCGGAGCCATCACGATTACCACAGCCTGAGAGAATTACGGCGATAGATTTTGTACTCATAATGTAACCGGTACGTTTCGGTGATTAGAGATTGAGGTGATAAATTGCAGGAAGATTGCGATATTTTTCATCGTAGTCAAGCCCGTAGCCAATAAGAAATCCCTCAGAAATTGCAAAACCAGCATAGTCGATTGTGATCTCGTGCTCCCTGCGTTCAGATTTGTCGATGAGTGAACAGATCTTAACAGAAGCGGCACCTTCCTCTCTGAAATGGGCGGCAAGCCAACGCATGGTAAGGCCTGTGTCTATAATATCTTCCACTAAAAGGACGTGACGCTCTTCTATAGATTGTGTGGGGCTGGATACAAGGGTGATTTTACCGGTGGATGATGTACTGCTTCCGTAGGATGAAACCTGAATGAAGTCTGCGGAAAGTGGCAGGTCAATTTCTCTGACCAGGTCTGCCATAAATACAAAGGCACCCTTGAGAACACCAACGACTACAAGTTCCTTGTCCTGATAATCTTTGCTGATTTCCTGGCCGAGTTCCCGGACGCGATCCTGGATTGCCTGTTTACTGAGAACGAGTTCTTTATTTGAGTAGTCCATGTGTTTTCTTAAAGTGCGTAAAATGGTGATGCGTAAGCATATGTAAATGAATGTGTCACTATTCAGTAACTTTTATCCAAAGTCAAGAGAAAGGAGTGGAAAACAGAATCTCTGAGCGTTTGAGTCGCTCACAGCTCACATCCTGTTGACAAATCAATCCTCTTAAAGTAGATTATAAATTTCATTTATGGAATGTATCAGTTAACGTGGTGATAGAAATTACTGTCACTGTTTGAACCTTTTACGAGCTACGAGCCAATTCATGGGAAAGTCATCTACTACACTTAATCCGGCATTTAACGGAGAAGTTACTTCGCTTCCGGGTGGAGAACATCTCAACAGTTGTTTTGCCTGCGGTGCCTGCAGCGGAATATGTCCTGTTTCACAGGCGATTCCGGAGTTTGATCCGCGCAAAATTATTCATATGATTCGCATGGGGATGAAGGAGCGGCTGCTCACTTCTGATATGCTCTGGTATTGTTCCGGATGCCGTTCCTGTGTTTTTGTCTGTCCTCAGGATGTCAGCTTTGCCGATATCATGGGTGCTGTGAGTAAACTTGCCTTAAAAGAAGGCTATGTCAGCGAAGAGACACTGATCGAAAAAGGCAAAGCTGCCAAGGTCGAGCGTGACCTTTGCGTGGCCTGTCTCACCTGCGTTCGTTCCTGTCCCTGGGAAATCCCCAAGATAGATAAACTCGGTGTGGCCACTATTGATGTGGAAGAGTGTCGCGCCTGTGGAATCTGTGTGGAAGAATGTCCAGCCAATGCCATTACTTTGAATGAATCCCAGGATGAACGGCTTATTGCCGCCTGTGGCATATAATATTGAAACAAGAGGATAGAGATGAGTTTTGATCCTGCTATAACCCTGTTCAGTTGCCATTATACTTCCCAGCAAAGTTGCGCTGAGGAAGGAAAGGAACTGGAGCAGCTGGGTTTTCCGTCCAGCATCAATCTGGTCAGGGTGCCCTGTACCGGAAAGCTGCAGGTAACCACCCTGCTGAAAGCTTTTGAAGACGGTGCTGATGGCGTCTATGTTGTTGGTTGTCCAGAGGATGGATGCCATAATGTCAAGGGGAGCAGTCGTGCGGCAAAGCGAGTTGCTGCGGTGCGTGCAGCTCTTGAAGAGCTTGGTGTGGAGGGCGAACGGGTCCAGATGTATCATCTTCCCCGTGGTCTCCATCCTGAGTTTGTTGCAAAGGCTAAGGAGATGGACGCTCGGATTCGTGATCTGGGACCCAGCCCTTTTTCTAACTAATTTTACAACAAGAGATTGGGATTACACTTCCCGCTTAGATATATTGGAGTAAATAAATGATAGTTGCAGAACGTAAGCCCCTGGCAGAGATCGTAGAGATGGTGCAGGACTGTAAGAAAGTTCTGGTTCTGGCCTGTCGCGGATGTGTCACCGTGTGTTCGGCTGGTGGTGAGCGAGAGGCGGAAATTCTCTCTTCTCTTCTTCGTCTTGGAATGAAGAAAGCTGGCAAGTCCATTGAGGTCAGTACCGCAAGTCTGGTACGCCAGTGTGATCGTGAATATATCGATGAAATTGATCAGTGGGACGGCCAGTATGATGCTATAGTTTCCACTGCCTGTGGAGTTGGTGTGAATTTTATCTCCAATCTCCGCAAAGACACCATGGTCTATCCTGCGCTGAATACCTCTTTCTTCGGTGGTTCTGCTGAACAGGGTGAGTGGACTGAGCAGTGTGCCGGTTGTGGTGACTGTGTTCTCCATCTTACGGGTGGTTTGTGTCCCGTTGCCCGGTGTGCCAAGAGTCTGATGAATGGCCCCTGTGGCGGTTCTGTTGATGGAAGATGTGAGATTGATCGAGATGTGGAGTGTATCTGGCAGTCCATCCATGATCGGTTAGGGTCCTTTGATAGAGCAGCTCAGATGGAAGTCATTGCACCCATTCGTGACTGGTCGACTGCTGGACATGGTGGTCCTCGTAAAATTGTACGAGACGATCTGACTGTGTAATTATTTTTGCCCGATACCCTGATAATTATAGGGGATGATATTGAAATCGCTTTTGTACCTCTGGTACGGAAGCGATTTTTTTTGTTTTAGGCTAAGGTATTCCTATGAATAATGACATTAAACAGTCAGTCGATCTGGAAACGGCTCAGGGGTTGATTCTTGAGAACTGTTCGGTGCTACCGACCGAAACACTGAGTCTCTCTAAGAGCCTTAACCGTTATCCCGCGGAGCCGCTTGCGGCGCTGGAATCCTTACCTGGATATGATCAATCCCTGAGAGATGGCTATGCAATCGGTGGCCAGATACGAGGCAGGGGCAACTGTTTCACAATTGTTGACGAAGTCGCAGCTGGCGATACCAGAGACCTTTCTCTCGCTGAGGGTGAGGCTGTACGAATAATGACCGGTGGTTTGATTCCGAAGAATACTCTTGCTGTTGTTCCAGAGGAATTATGCAGCGTTGCCGGGGATACTGTTGAGACTGAGAGTCTTTTTCCGCGACTGGTGAACAGTTTTGTTCACAGGAAGGGATGTGAGCTGGCAAGGGGAGCGCTGATTGTCTCTCAAGGTTCAGCCCTGCGAGCTGAACAGCTGATTTTACTCGCAGGGGTAGGGTATGATTCCGTGTCACTTGTTCGAAGACCACGGATTAGCTTTTTCTGCACCGGCTCTGAATTGGTCTCCGGCTCTGACGAAAAGTGTGCCGGGAAGAAATATTCGGCAAACAGTCATCTCCTCCATGGACTTATAACGCTTGCCGGGGCAGAATTGCAGAGTCAGAGCATGGTTAGGGATGATCCCGATGCGGTACTGAAAGCTTTTGCAGGAATGAGTCAATCCGGTTGTGATATTATTATCAGTACTGGTGGTATGGGGCCTGGAAAATTTGACCTTGTTGAAGATGCTTTTTTGCGAGCAGGAGGCAAGGTTGTCTACAGCTCCCTTCAGTTACGTCCCGGAAAATCAACTCTTTTTGGAATACTTGGTGACGCTCTTTTTTTTGGAATGCCGGGTCCCCCTCCCGCTGTTCATCTTTTGTTTAATGAATTAATTCGTCCGGCAATTCTTGCGCTTCAGGGGGCAAAGCTCTGTCGGCCTCAGAAAATTGAGGCATATTTGACGGAAAGCCTGCATATTTCAAAACACGGATTGGCACGTCTTAAAAGCGGTTTATTGAGTTTTGAGGGTGGAAGATGTCTGGTACATTCCTCAAACAGAGTCGATATGTCTAACTGTTATATCTACTGTCCTGCTGCTGGAGGGGCTCTTGCATGTGGTGACCGGGTGACTGTTCATATGACCGGTTCCTTACCCTGTTTTGACTGACACACAGGGCAGAAAAAGCTTGCCCGTCCTCCAATTGTTTCCTTATGTATTTTTTTTCCACATCTGGGACACGATTCTCCTGCCTTGCCGTAGATTAGAAAGTTCATTTGAAAGTATCCACCATTGCCCGATGCATCCACGAAGTCACTGATGGTGGAACCGCCACATTGAATCGCATGTTTAAGTGTTTTACGGATAATGATTAATAAACGTCTCCATTCTTTTACGGACAGGGAAGAGGCGGGACGTTCTGGATGAATAGAGGCTCGAAAGAGCGATTCGTTGGCATAGATGTTTCCGATTCCTGCAATAACATGGCTATCCATGATAAATTTCTTGATAGCAATTTTTCGCTGAGCGGAAAGCCCGGCAAGGTATGCGATGGAGCAGGAACGGGAGAATGGCTCAGGACCGGTTGCGGAAAAAAACTGTTTTTCCGCCTGTCTGGCTGTTTGTGCAGGAAGCAGATGTACGGCTCCAAATCTTCTTGCATCATTAAAACGCAGTTCTTTGTCGTCGTCTAGCTGCCAACGGACATGGTCATGTTTTTTTGTGGCTGAGCCAGAATCGAAAATACCCATGTTTCCGGTCATCCCCAGATGAATAATCAGGCTAGCCCCGTTATCTGTGGCAAGAATTAAATATTTTGCTCTTCGATGAAGACGTGTGATCTTCCTGCCACAAAGTTCTGCACGCATCTGTTGGCAATTGAGAGGATAGCGAAGTTGCTTTCCAGAGCATTGAGTATCTACAATTGTTCTGTTGAGCAGGTGGGGTAAAAGGCCCTGGCAGATTACTTCAACTTCGGGGAGTTCAGGCATGGCGGTTGTTTTTTTGTTGTAAAGGTTTTAGCCCATGAGATATGCGGGTTAGAGGTGACAGCAGAGCGCAAGACTGTACCCATTATCCAGTATTCCTGCTATAACGGGGAATGTTTGCTGGGGGGTGTCGGCTCTTGCGAAGTGGAATATAGCATTACTTGTATTCTTTTGTACGATTCGTTGGACAATAATCTCATGGAATCCAAGCATTCCCGAGGCACTGAACATTTTTTTGACAGCTTCTTTTCCGGCCCATGTCAATACCAGACGAAAGAGGGGTGGTAAGTTGGAGAGTGAATGGCTTAGTAGTTGTTCTTCTTCATTGGTTATAAATCGATCTTTAACCTTTTGGAGGCTTTTTGCTGGATATTGAATGTCTATACCACAGTGAGACTGACTGATCAGGGTGGCTGCACAGCCTTTTGAGTGGCTGATGGAGAGTTCCGGGAGAGGAAGGTCAATTCCTTCAAATTTACTAAAATAAGGGCGTCCGGATTCCTCAGTCATTACTCTGCATTGATGATGTTCGGGGGGGAATGAGGTTTTTTCCTGTTGTTGCAGGAAAGTGCGAAGTCCCTGTTTGGCACAGATTCTTCCTCCTAACCACTCCCTGTGCCGTTTTTCATATTTGAAATTATTTAGTTGCGTGCACTCTTTAGGGTGGAGCCAGTGTGCCAGTGTCTGCTGTGTTTGATTATCGATGTCTGTTAATGGAAGAATAATAACGATCGGGATTGAACCCTGATAAAGAGTATTGGCTAGACTCGATAGCGTGGCTGGCAGTGATGTAAAAGATATAAGGCAGTTTTTTTGAGAATGGGGCATAAATATTATCCTTGCATTTTTAACTAATTCTGCTAACTAAATCATTAGGGATATCAATATAATCAGCAGTTACAGGACGGGGAAACTGATGGCTAATGCCTTTCATCTGACAGGATTCGATTTTGTTATTATCACATTGCTGCTTTTGTTTACATTACGTGGACTCTGGATTGGTTTCTTACGCCAAATAACCACCCTGGTGGCTCTTCTTGTCGGATACGTAATAGCAGGACAGTATCATGACAAACTTTTCCCTTTTTTGCGAGGGCTAACGGATAATCCCCATGCTGTTTTTTGGATGTCCTATGTGATTCTTTTTGGAGTTACCTATATTCTTACCATGCTCATAGGAAAAGGGCTGGCAAGAGTTATAGAACTTACCGTTGCCGGCTGGTTTGATAAGTTGCTGGGTGGCGTACTTGGTACAGCAAAAGCTTGTATTGTGGTGGTTCTGCTGAATATGGTTCTTTCCGGCATTCTTGCTCCCGAAAACGATATGCTGAGAAAATGCCAGCTCTGTCCCTATGTGAGTCAGGCAACCGAATTCTTCCGCAGTCTTATAAAAGATGACACCATGCGCCGGGCTTTCTCGCAAAATAAGCCTGCCATATCAGAGAAAACAGCGGTTCCAAAAAAGCTGCCCGAAGATGGTGTTCGTCCATTTGTCCCCACCAAGTTTACTGAAGAATAAAAGCTGTCACCTATTTTTTGCGGTAAAATGCTGCCAGCTTTCTGGGTGAGATTCCCATATAGTATCCCAGGACTACAAGCTGATTAACAAAAGTGGTACGGATGGGGCCCAGTCGCTGCCAACGTCTGCCTGATGTGGTAACTGTTTGCGGCAGTGTTCGTATTTTACCCCGTTTCTTTGCTGCTTTGACCAGTATAAAATCCTCCATAATTGGTACTTCCGCAAAACCACCAATTTTCAAAAAGTCGTTCCTTCGCATAAAGAGAGATTGATCTCCGTAGGGAAGGCTCAGCAATCTGGATCGAAGGTTGGCAAATGTTACAATACAACGCAAAAGAAAGCCTCCGCTGTCAACTTTCAAACTAAATGCCCCAAGACTGTTTCCCGGATCGTCGAGGCAGCTCTGTACTCTACTTGAAAAGTCAGAGGGGAGCAGAGTATCGGCATGAAGAAAGAGAAGGATTTCAGAGGAGGCATTGTCTGCCCCGATGTTGAGCTGCATGCCGCGTCCTCCGGTGCCGCTTACTTCCAGGATCCGGTAACCGAGATCCCTGGCCATTTTCACTGTGCCATCCGTACTGCCACCGTCAGCCACTATTAATTCATTTACCTCAGCTGCTGCAGTTTGCAGCAGTGAAAGGTTGTCTGCTTCATTCAGGGTGGGGACAATGATGGAAATATTGGAGGTCTTTTTTTGTGTCGATATCATGAAGTTTTTTAAGGATATGGGTGCGTAGTCTAAGTGCTTCTGTGAGGGCAATGGTGTCCGAAAATACTGTGCTGCTGCCCCATGGAATTTTGTCAAAGAGTCTGCTGCAGAGAAGGGGATCAAGATTAGCTTTTACGCCAATAAGATAGTAGCCACCGTCATGGGCAGGGCCTATGACAATGTCGTTACTCTCCAAGGCCTGGAATCCTTTATTTAAGAGCGCGGCATCTATATCAGGGCAGTCTGATCCAATCAGGATAGTGTCCTGTTTCCTGTTCAGTCCCCAGGTGAGTGCCGTTGCCATCCGTTGTCCCAGATCCTTTCCCTGCTGTTGTTTGCAGATATACTTATGGTTCAGCCATTTTTGTGTTTGTCGCTGTGATCCGCCGGTGTAGAAGATGGTAAAATCGGTATCTGTGGTGGAGGCTATAAAAGTATTTAATCGTTTCAGGATGTGTGAGACCAGCTGCTTGTAAACGCTCAGGGCACCTTCTGCTCCAAGATCCGGAATTAAACGGCTTTTGCATTTTCCGGCCTGAGGGTAACGAGTAAAAAGAATGACAAGTTTCTGGAAAGATGGCATAAAGAATGTGATCCTATGAAGCCTGACAAACAAAATAAAAGCAAAAAGACACCGGAATCCTATTCCGAGAGAGTCTATCGTAAGTTAGTAAACCGGACAGGTCTGGTTTCCACAAATGTTCGCATAGAGGAAACTGATCTGCACATTCTTGCTGAAGGAGACACCACTGAAGCGGCAACTGATCTCATTCTGCAATATCGGGCACAGCTTGAAAATTACATTGTAAAGAATCCCCAGTTTTGTGCAAGTCTGGATCCCTTGTCCATGGATAAAATTGCTCCCCCACTGATTCGGGATATGTTCAATGCCGGGGTTCAGGCCGGAGTAGGGCCAATGGCAGCTGTGGCCGGAACCATAGCAGAATATGTTGGAAAAGGACTTCTGGCTGTTGGTTTTTGTGAGGTGATGGTTGAAAATGGAGGCGATATTTTTTTGCAGCGTACTCGTGATTGTTCGATCGCCATTTTTGCCGGTGAATCACCATTAAGCTATAAAGTTGGAGTGAAAATAGTATCGTCCCAGATGCCCATAGGTATCTGTACCTCATCGGGAACAGTGGGACATTCGCTCAGTATGGGAGAGGCTGACTCCGTAACCGTGCTCTGTGGTTCCACTTCGCTTGCCGATGCCGCAGCGACCCGTCTTGGCAATGAAGTGGGCCGGGCAGGTGCTGGTAATGGAATTCAGAATGCTCTTGCAGTGGCCAGAGAGATTGAAGGAATTATAGGGGTTGTTGTAATTTGCGGTGAGTCCATGGGAGTAGTCGGGGCTGTGGAGTTGATACAACTCGATCTGTAGGGGGGGGAAGGGAAATGGTTACGAACGGGAAAAATAATGAACAGAGACAGGCAACTCGCAGGCACCTAGTGTTCTATTTAAGAATATTTGACGGTATGTCGAGCCGGGTGATGGGGCATCTGATGGATATCTCTGCCGATGGCCTTATGTTGCTGAGTGATGGGCCCATTGAAGTGAATGAAGAATATCGCCTGCGTATGCGACTCCCAAAAGAGGTGTCTGGCAGCGATGAAATAGTTTTTGGAGCGGTGAGCCGTTGGTGTCGTCAGGATGATAATCCTGATTTTTATGTGACTGGGTTCCAGATTCAGGATATGGACGATGAAACCAGAGAGTCGGTCGCCCATCTTATTGAGGAGTTTGGTTTTCAGGATCAGCCTTGACAAATCTAAGATGGCTAAGAAGGTAAGCGTAGACTCCGAAAAACTCCATATGCGAGGCGCGTAAAATTTATATAATTTTTGCGTACTAGGGTACGTCGTAATTTTATAAATTTTGCTGCAACGAAGCAGATGGAGAATTTTTACGACGCCATCAGCCTTGATGGGCCTCCCTGACAAGTTTTTCTTTATGGAGGGCTACGTATTGGTCAATGTCTTTCTGCCAGCTATTAAAAACTGAAATTCCGGCATCCTCAAGTCTGCAATTGTTCAGGATTGAATTTGCAGGGCGATGGGCAGGGGTCGGGTATTCCGCAGTGGTGCAGGGGGCAAGCCGATAGGGTACTCCCATGGTTTTAAGGAAATAGCACGCTCCTTCGTACCAGGTAGAGGATCCCGTTGCCGTAGCATGAACGATACCCTGCATTTCGGATGAAAGCACAGCCTGGGTTTGTCGGGCAAGGGTGGCTGTCCATGTCAATGATCCGTGCTGGTCGTTGACCACTTTCAACTCACGTGCCGGGTCTGCCAGGACAAGGCGTAGCATGGTCTTTAAAAAATTATTTCCCTTCCAGCCATAGAGCCAGGCAGTACGAAGAATCAAATGGTTGGATGAGTATGTTGTTATCGCTCTTTCGCCGGCAAGCTTACTTCTGCCATATTCTGAAAGCGGAGCAACACTGTCATTTTCAGAGTAGCTTTCGGTGGGTGGCTTGTTGCCATCAAAAACATAGTCGGTGGAGATGTGAATAAGCCTGGCCCCTTTTGTTTCAGCCTGTCGGGCAAGATTCTCAGGACCTGTTGCGTTGACAAGCCACGCCTGTTTTGTTTCTGTCTCGCATTTGTCAACGGCCGTGTAGGCAGCGCAGTTGATTACAACGTCTGGTTGATGTCTGGAAAAGAAGGCAGCCACCTGTTCTTTGTCGCTGATGTCAAGTTCCTGTGAGCTACAGGATACTACTTCATGCTCAGGTTCGAGAAGGGTGTTGACGTCACTGCCCAGTTGGCCATTGCCGCCACTTATAAGAATTTTCATGAAAATGCAGAGTCCGATTCGTGCTCATTGGCGATATCCATCAGGTACTGGCCGTATTGATTCTTGAGCATATCTTTTGCCAGTTCTTTTATCTGTCTGGTGTCGATATAGCCGAGACTGTAGGCGATTTCTTCAATACAGGCAACTTTTAGGCCCTGTCTGTCCTGGACAGCTTGGACGTAACTTGCTGCCTGTTGCAGGGATTCATGGGTACCGGTATCAAGCCAGCAAAAACCGCGACTGAGTGGTTGTACTCGAAGTTTACCACGACGCAGGTACTCCATGTTGATGTCTGTTATTTCCAGTTCACCGCGTGGTGATGGCTTGATGTTCTCGGCGATCTCAATAACATCGTTATCATAAAAATAGAGCCCGGGAACGGCAAATTTAGATTTTGGCCGATCCGGTTTTTCTTCAATGCCCACGACCTTATGGTTACTGTCAAACGCCACAACGCCATATCGCTCCGGATCTTTAACGGGGTAACCGAAGATCATGCCACCCTGGGTAAGAGTGGAACACTCGTTGAGTACATGGGAGAAGCCGGATCCAAAAAAGATATTATCACCCAATATAAGGGCGACATTGTCATCCCCGATAAAGGATTTCCCAATGACAAAAGCCTGTGCCAACCCCTCGGGCTTTGGCTGCTCTGCGTAGCTGATGGAAATTCCCAGGTGGGCGCCATCTTCAAAAAGTTCTTTGAACTGCGGCAGATCACGTGGAGTGGAGATGATCAGTATATCCTTAATGCCCGCCAGCATGAGGACGGAGAGGGGATAGTAGATCATTGGTTTGTCATAGACCGGAATAAGCTGCTTGGAAAGCACTCTGGTCAGGGGGTAGAGTCTGGTTCCGGATCCTCCGGCTAGGATTATACCTTTCATAAAAGTCCTTATATTGATAGAAGTTGTATGAAGCAAGGGAAAGGTGTAAAGGCTGAAGGCTGAAGAAAATAACAGTAATTGGCATTTCCCCACCCTTCAGCCTTCCACTTTCAGCCTTTTTGTTTTTTGTAACTATTCACCGAAATTGAGTTTGAGTATGAATTGCATAACGAATACGCTGGTAGGAAACTGGGGACATGACCCAATTCGTCT
>CAZIDU010000066.1:0-25207 GCA_964538055.1 uncultured Desulfocapsa sp.
TTATGTCATTGTTTTTACTCAGTGATGTTCAATTCTTTGCAACACCTTTTATTACGAAAAACTTCTTTGTAGAATGGAGTTGTGAATAAACATGGATTTCGAAAAACGCATTATGCAAATTTTCTGCGACAAACTGGATTCAGGTCTTTTCACAACCCCATGAACTACGATGGCGATATCATTCGTCCTCCCAGCGAGGCAAACTCTATCATCCTCCAGGTAACCGTTGGATGCTCTCATAATCACTGCACCTTTTGCGGGGCTTATAAGGATAAAAAATTTCGTATCCGTAGCGATGAAGAGGTTATAGATAATATTTCTTTTGCAGCCCGCCACTATGGAGAACAAAAACGGGTTTTTCTTGCCGATGGCGATGTGCTCATTCTATCTCAAAAACGCCTGCTGGCCCTCTTCAAACTCATAAAACAACATCTTCCCCACGTTAACCGAATTGCTCTCTATGGCAATGCAAAGGCTATTCGAGGAAAATCAGTTGCTGAGCTGAAGGAACTCAAGGGGCTTGGCCTGCATCGAATTTACATGGGACTTGAAAGCGGTGACAATGCTGTCCTTGCTGCAGTAAAAAAGGGTGAGACAGACAAATCCATGATAGCCGCCGCCAGAATCGCTAAAAAGGCCGGTGTTTTTCTTTCCGTCACCGTGCTGCTGGGTCTAGGGGGAGCAAGAGACAGCCTACGCCATGCCCGGGAAACCTCCAGAGTACTAAGTCTTATGGAACCAAAACAAATTGCGGCGCTTTGCCTCATGCCGCTTGCCAATACAGAGCTTGGCGCACAATACCAAAATGGTAATTTTGAACTGCCCAGTGCGACCGGAATGCTTCTTGAACTACAGGAATTACTTCTGAATATACGGTGTGATCCAGTGCAATTTATGGCCAATCACGCATCTAACTACCTTCCTCTTTCCGGACGGCTGCCACGTGACAGAGAAGCCATGCTGGAAAAGATTAAAATGGCATTGCTTGGAAAGCGGTCCCTTGTACCGGAAAGGTTCCGGGCCCTATAAAAATGAATTCTAAAACCGACTTAAGAAACCTGCCCCAGGACGAACTGGTTCACTACGTGGAGGCCCTCGGCCAGCCAGCTTTTCGTGCCAGACAAATAATGTCATGGTTGTATAGGCCAGGAATTAGCGAATTCTCACAGATGACGGATCTTGCCAAGACCTTCCGTCAGATTCTTGCAGAAAATGCCAGGATATCAATATTTTCAGATCCACTTATTCAACGCTCTCAGGATGGTTGTGTCAAGTTTGGATTCACCCTCGATGACGGTAATGTCATAGAATCGGTTTTAATCCCTGAGCCGGATCGTAATACCCTTTGCGTCTCATCGCAGGTTGGTTGTGCCATGAAGTGTTCCTTCTGTCTCACCGCCACCATGGGATTCACCCGTAACCTTACGCCTTCTGAAATCGTCAATCAGGTTTGTGCCGTAGGCGAATTCTTGAGAAATGAACCAAAATCAAAGCTCATTGGCCCTGACCGCGTCACCAATCTTGTTTTTATGGGGATGGGAGAACCTCTGAATAACCTTGAGAATCTTATTAAAGCCATCTCAATCCTCACTGAACAGCGCGGCCTTGATATGACTAACAGGCGCATAACAGTTTCTACCTGCGGTATTGCCAGCAAGATGCTCGAACTTGGTGAAAAGACCGATGTTAACCTTGCCATCTCTCTTCATGCCGTCGACGACACCACCCGTGACAGCCTTATGCCTGTCAATAGTCGTTATTCTCTTGAGGAATTACTCCAGGCCTGCCGCGATTATCCGATGGCCAAGCGGAAACGCATTATGTTTGAATATATCCTTTTAAAAGGTATCAATGATTCAGACGAAGACGCCCGCGAACTTGCACGAATACTCAAAGACATACCATGTAAAGTTAATCTTCTTCCTTACAATGAGTCCCCAGGCCTGCCCTACAAAAGTCCTTCCAGAAACAGGGTGTATGCTTTTCAAAAAATAGTACGGGATGCCGGATATTCAGTCTTTATTCGCACAAGCCGTGGTGAAGACATATCTGCTGCATGCGGACAACTTGCCAAACAACAACAGAACGAGGTGCAAAATGCCTGAGCTCGAAACATGTACGGGATACCAATATTTACGTGAAACTGCCTATAATCGACAAACTATCAAGCAGATTGAGCGTCCGGCCATTGCAGAGGCAGAAACATTCAAAAAGTACCCCAACGCCAAAAGAGTCGAATTGCCTCGTGACTGGGAATTGAAGGAGGCACGCATTACTCCCCTGCTTCAAAACAGGCGTTCTCTTCGTAAATTTCTAATGGAACCTATTAGTATTGAAGAGCTAGCCTTTATGCTTTGGGCCAGCCAGGGAATAACTGCAAAATCAGGTGATTACACATTTAGAACCGCACCATCTGGAGGCGCTCTCTATCCGATTGAAACCTATTTGAGTATCCAGTTGGTAAAAGGTCTTGATCCGGGATTATATCATTTTGATGTTGAGAATTTTGCCCTGGATATTCTCAATGAAACGGATAGTGCAGAAGCTGTGTCCGCGGCCTGTTTAAATCAGAAGTTCATGGCACAATCAGCGGTGACTTTTCTCTGGACTGCAGTTATCAGACGATGCATGACCAAGTACGGCAACCGTGGCATGCGCTATGTCCTGCTTGATGCTGGACACGTGTGTCAGAATTTGCTCTTGGCAGCCGAGGCCACCGGTAATGGTGGCTGCCCTGTTGCCGCTTTTTATGATGATGAAGTCAATGAACTGCTGGGAGTTGACCCTGGGGAAGAATCGATCCTCTATGCAGCAGCTATTGGCAGGAAAATTCCTGCCAAGGGGCAGTGCAGCCTCTAAAACAACACCCTCCTACTCACTTAACTGGTCACCAAAGCGTTTTTCAGGATCCGAAGAATACCTGTTTGTTCCCTTATCAGGCTCTCGGGGAGTATTGAAATAATTGTTGATCTCGGTAGGTATCTCAGTCGGATATTTTCCGGTAAGCAAAAAGTATCCGACTGAAATGCCTCCAATGATAACAAGAAAGATGAGCCCCTTCTTGAATTGGGCCTGCATGGCAGCACTCTTGAACAGTAGAAGCACCACAAGGCAGAGAAAAACGCCAATAACAGCCCAGACGGTACCGTCCGGCAAAGCATTAATAAAATAGCTCATCTTTTTGTTTTAGTGTTTATAATTCATCTTCCCATTCTGACATTACTGACTTGGGCAAAAGATCAAGATCGATTTTTTTTGCCGCCTCAATTCCAGCATGCAGAGCTTGAGAATTCATTTTTTCAGTACCCTTGGGGACACGTGAAAGTAAGGCCTTTTCTAATCCCTCAAGAGAGACCTGGCCGCTGAGATAGCCAACAGCTCCAAGGGCCACCATATTTGCAACCAGTTCCCTGCCAATCTCTTCCTTTGCAATTTGAGTAAAAGGAATGGCAACCGAGCGACTGGTTGGCAGTTGTTTAACAAGGCCGGAATCAACCACCAGCAAACCATCTGCTTTAATATCAGAAAAATAAGCATCACAGGCGACCTGGGTCATGGCAAGTAGCAGATCTACCCGCAGTGCTTTCGGGTAATCAATGGGAGAACCGGATATTACGACCTCCGCCTTGCTCTTGCCCCCACGTGCTTCAGGCCCATAGCTCTGTGTCTGACAGACATGCTTGTTGTCAAAGGCCCCAACCCCATCGGCCATCACCACGGCAGCAGTTATTATTCCCTGCCCGCCGGATCCACTAAATCTGATTTCGTATCGTTCATCATTCTTCATAACGTTTGATCCCATTTTTCTCTTTAGCTTTGGTGATTTTATCGGCCTTTTCTTTGGCCACTTCAGCAATGCGGCGATATTCGTCCGTTGAGATCGGTTTTTCGACGTCGGCGAGAACTCCAATGGTGATTTTGCCTTCCAGTTCCTCTGGACTCATTTTTTCTGCCTTTGTGACCGTTACCGATCGTTCTTTAAAGCCATTGATCATCTCAACAGCACCACCAAGTTTGTTCCTCCGTCCATGCTGAACATGGCAGTTAGAAACAATTTCCATCACCGAAAAACCACGTTTTACTATGGCCTTTTTAATCATCTCCTCAAGGTGCGTTGCGTGATAAACAGTACTTCTTGCGACAAAAGAGGCTCCGGCAGCTACAGCAAGCTCAGCTATATCAAATGCGTGCTCCACGTGACCGTAAACGGAAGTTGTGGATTTAGCACCGTAGGGAGTTGCAGGGGAATATTGCCCGCCTGTCATTCCATAGGTAGAATTGTTAATAATAATTGCCGTGAGATTAAGGTTTCTTCTCGCGGCATGGATAAAATGATTGCCACCGATTGCAGTTGCGTCACCATCCCCCATTACTGTGAGTACGGTGAGGTCGGGGTTGGCGAGCTTAACTCCAGTTGCAAAGGTTAGGGCCCGGCCATGGGTGGTGTGGATGGTATTGAAATCCACATAGGTCGGTAGCCTTCCAGAACATCCAATTCCTGACGCCAACACCACCTCATCCTTACTGAGACCAAGACTATGTATGGCACGTAAAAGTGCCCCCATAACAATTCCATTTCCACAGCCCGGACACCAGACATGGGGGAATTTTTTATCGTGACGCAAGTATTCTTTACGTATAATTTCAGCACGTTCAAGCATTGTATTAATTCTCCTTAATCTTGTTTTGATGCAAGATCATACCGTTGTCAAATGTTTGAGGATCTCTTCGGGGGTTATCAGCTGACCATCTATGCGATTGTGTTTTACAATACGACACCCAGCCTGATTAACCCTTCCCACTTCCCGGCTCATCTGTCCCATATTCATCTCAGGGATAATGGCAGCTCGACATTGACGAAGATAGGTATCAACTGCTTTGCGTGGAAAAGGAAAAAGCGTGACCAACTGCACCAGTCCTGCCTTAACACCAAGTTTTCGTGCATCACGAACTGCCCTGAGGGCAGATCTGGCCACAGAACCGTAGGCAATGACAAAGACTTCAGCATCTTCCATATGGTGGGTTTTGATAATTTGAATATCCTGGAACCCCTTACTGATTTTCTTATGAATTCTTTTGAGGAACGTATCAATTTCCTTGGGATTCTGGGTTGGAAACCCCTTTTCATCATGGACAAGCCCTGTCACATGATGCCGATAGCCATCGCCTAGAGAAGACATATCAGGAACGCCACGGTTGTTATCGGCATAGGGCTTATACCACTCGGGCGGCACGTCGGGTTTAACCCTGTCAAAGACTCGAATCTGATCAAGTTCCGGGAGTATTACCGACTCACGGGTATGTGCCACCACTTCATCGGAAAGAATAATTACTGGAATACGATATTTTTCAGAGAGATTAAAGGCTTTTACTGTTACAGAGAAACAATCGGCAACTGAAGATACGGCAAGAACAATAATGGGATGATCACCATGGGTTCCCCATCTTGCCATCTGGACATCACCCTGTGCTGGACTGGTGGGAAGCCCTGTACTTGGCCCGCCACGCATAACATTAACGATGACACAGGGAACCTCAGTAATACAGCCATATCCGAGATTTTCCTGAATAAGAGAGAAGCCAGGACCACTTGTGGCAGTCATCGACTTCACTCCGGCAAGTGAGGCACCGAGGACAGCTCCCATGGAAGCAATTTCATCTTCCATCTGAATAAAAGTACCACCAAGCTCCGGTAACTTAACAGAAAGGATTTCACTGATTTCAGAGGCAGGTGTAATGGGGTAGCCAGCAAAAAAACGACATCCAGCTGCCAAAGCTCCGGCTACAATCGCTTCATTTCCCTGGAGCAGGATCTTTTGTTGATTATCACTTGGTTCCATTACTATGTCTCCTTTCAGGGTGCCTTGATTTTATGGTAATTGCAAAATCAGGGCAATGAATTTCGCAAAACCTGCACCCAATACAACTATCCATATCATCAATATATGGCAGCCCGAGCTTATCGGTTTTAATAATTTTCTTCGCACAAAGAGCAGTGCAGAGTCCGCAGGATTTGCACCACTTTTGAAAAAAAATCACATCATATAATTTTTTTTTCTTTGCTTTGGCGGTAGCCTGAGGTTTTATCTCTTTCTTCGCTTTTGGTTTGGTATCTTTAACCATTTTAGTAACCAGTTTCTCACCTTTTGAGTTGTTAAAAACTGCAGAGTCAGCTTAAAAAAAATCCACAGCAATACGTATAATTTGGTTATATTCCTGATAGAAAAACTGTCAAGGATATTGTGTAATTTCTTTAGAATAGCTATTTTTAGTGATACCCCGCATAGAGGTTAGGTTGACTTTGGGCCTCGTCCCAATCCACCAGTATCACTTGCCTTTACAAAAAAAATATGTTAATATCGCAATCTGCATTTCCAATTTGAGGTAAAAAAAATATCGCCTCTAATCACCCCTTCTTCAAAAAAAGGGGTTTTTCTCGTAAGACATTCTGCTGTAATTTTGAATTAATCTGTGAAAGGAGTAGCTTTTGAAAACAAAAATACTTGTTGCTAATCGTGGTGAAATTGCCATTCGACTGATCCGTGCCATACAAGAATTGAATTATGAGGCAGTGGCTGTATACGAAACGCCGGATAAGGAGTCACGTCATATCCGTCTTGCCAACGAAGCCATTTGGCTCGGAAAGGGACCCCGTTGTGATTATCTTGATATTGATAAGATTATTGCTGCCGCAAAAAAATCTGGTGCCACTGCCATCCATCCCGGCTATGGCTTCCTTGCTGAAAATGCCAATTTCGCCAAAGCCTGTGAAGATGAAGGAATTATCTTTATTGGACCTTCTTCGGAAGTAGTTACCAATCTTGGCAATAAGGTTATTGCAAGACAGATCATGGCCGATGCCGGAATTCCCATGGTACCCGGCACAAAAAACCTTACACCTGGTGATGAGGGTTTAGAAACAGCGCTCGCTTTTGCTGCTGAGTTTAAGTATCCAGTCATGCTAAAAACCACTTCCGGTGGTGGTGGACGTGGAATCAGACTTATTGAATCTGACGATCAGATGAAAGAAGAAATTCCAATCGCCCGTGCTGAAGCCCTTGCAGCCTTTAACGATGGATCTGTTTACCTTGAAAAGGTGGTTATCGAACCCAAGCATGTTGAAGTACAAATCATGGCTGACCATGAAGGTACCACCATCCACCTTGGAACTCGTGACTGTTCTATTCAGCGTAGGAATCAGAAACTGATTGAGATTGCACCTTCCATGATTAGTGACAAGGGACTTCTTAACAAGATTTGCGACACAGCAGTTACTGCTGCAAAGGCAGCTAATTATTTTAATGCAGGAACCGTTGAGTTTCTTATAGATAAAGAGTTCAACTATTACTTTATGGAGATCAACACCCGGGTACAGGTAGAACATACTGTTACGGAAATGATCACTGGAATCGATATTGTCCGTACTCAAATCAAGCTTGCCATGGGTAAAAAACTTTCCTTTTCCCAGGATGATATCCAGTTGCGTGGTCACGCCATTGAAATGCGTATTAACGCCGAGGATCCTAAAGCAGATTTTATGCCTGAAGGTGGAAAAACAGTTTCTGTGTATCGCTCACCAGGTGGCTACGGGGTACGCCTTGATGGATTTGTTTATCAAGGATTCACCATTCCAGAGGTCTACGATTCGCTTCTTGTCAAAATGACCGTTCATGGTTTTTCATGGAATGAGACAGTTGACAGACTACGCCGTTGTCTCCAAAATTTCGTTATTGCCGGCCCCAAAACAACCATCCCCTTTTATCTTAACATCGCCCAGGATGCCGATTTTATTGCCGGTGATTTTGATACTTCATACCTGGACAAACATCCTGAATTGTTTGAATATGAAGACAACGCCAATGAGGCAAGCAAGCTTGCCAACCTGATTGCAGAGATACATCATCGCGGCCACAACCCATACGCCGCATAATAAATAGTGAGCAATTAGAAATAATAAATTCCCTGTCAGCAACCGGGGTTCTTCACAGCCGGTTTTGACATACATTGATAGAGAAGGAACGACTATGGAACGCATTGTACAAGGAACATCACCTGCTGATGTAGTTAAACAATTACAAAATGCAGATGGGTATCATATTACTAATACTGCTCGTGATCTATCCCAGTCTGATTTTAAAAACAGAATACTTCTGCACACTGAACTTATGGCTGCAGAAGCCAGGGAGCGAGCTGGATTTTTCTCACTTGAAATAACAGGCGGTGCATCTGTTCATGTTGATATTCTCCGTAAACAGGTTGATCCCTTCCTGAAACTGGAAATTCTTCGTGAAAAAATGCCCACCACCATGTTTCAGACATTGTGTCGCGGAGTAAATCTTTTCGGATATCGTCCCTATCCACAGAACGTGATCCGTTTTACCGTAAAAGAATTTGCGAAATATGTTGATGTCTGGCGTACCTTCGATTTCATGAACTATATTCCAAACATGCAGGCCGTGTTTGAGGAAGTTGCCAAGGCTGGAAAGATCAACGAACCCTGTATCTGTTTCTCCACCGGTCCCGAGCATACCGATACCTACTATCTTACTAAAGTTCAAGAGATTCTTGATGTTACCGGGCATGATATCGTTCTCTGCATCAAAAACCATGGTGGTCTCGGAACGCCTAGACGTATTGGTGAGCTGGTCGATACTATTCGTCAGAAATACCCAGATCTCCCCATTCATTATCATGGACATAATACCGACGGTAATGATGTCGGACGTATTGTGGCAGCCGTTCAAAATGGCGCCACGATTGTTGATGCTGCAGATGCCTCATTCACAGGTTTTTATGGACCCCCTCCAATTTTAACTGTTATTCAGACATTGAAGGATCTTGGCCATAATGCTGCCACTATCGATGAGGCTGCTGTTATTGAAACCTCTGAAGTCATTCGTGATGAACGTCAGTACTACGAGGCATTTGAATCCCAGATCAAGGGCTTTCAACCCACCGTTCAAATCCACAAGCTCCCTGGTGGAGCCATGGGCTCAAGTCTTGAGCAGGCTGTTAAAGGTGGTTTTCTTGATAAAATGCCCGATATTCTCCACAAAGAGCTTCCAAGAGTTCAAAAAGAACTTGGAAATTACTGGTCCGTGACACCCGGTTCTCAGATTCTCTGGACAACGGCCGTATCCAATGTTCAGGGTGGTGAGCGCTACGGAAATCCATCTGGTGATCTGCGCAACCTGCTTCTTGGAAAATATGGCCCCTTCCCTTTTTATGAACCCGATGAATGGATTTTTGAAAAGGTGCTCGGAAAAGACTGGAAGAAGATCCTTGAAGAGGAAGGTGGTGTTGAAGATATCGGTGACATGGATATTGACAAAGAAAAGGAAATTCTCACCGATAGAATTGGTGGGGAACCCACGGATCAGCAGCTGGTGCTCTACTTACAGCATCCGAATGATGCTGTGGAATTCTTCAAATTTGAGGCAAAATTTGGTAAGGCACATGTACTGCCTCCTTCAATTTTTCTTCATCAGGGAGGTTTTGATCCCGGTGAAACCCTTACTTTCACCGATCACACAGGCCAGGAACACAGAGTTGAAGTGGGCCCATCCATTATTAACGATGATGGTGAAACCAGTGTCTATCTCAACGTTGATCACCATCAGCGTGTTTATAATTTTGAGGCTGATCTTCCAGAAGGTGCTGCTGCCAGGCCTGCAACCATGTCGAAGGAAGAAATTCTTGATCTTGCAAAAGCTGGAGATATGCGAGCTTCATTTGCCGGTAATGTATGCGAAATCAGTGTCGAAGAAGGACAGGTTGTTGCAGCTGGTGATAAAATAGCTGTTATGGAAGCTATGAAAATGCAGACCCCGATTAGCTCCGGGATTGCCGGTATAGTAACTGCGATTTCAACTAAGGTTGGCGATTCTCTGCAACCTGGTGATAAAATTTTAAAAGTTGATATTGACGAATAAGGATTCTCGTCAATTCCAGTTAAAAAGCCACTTCATAAGCTATTATGAAGTGGCTTTTTTTTGTTGTATGTAAAACAGTGCATAAACTTTAGGAAAGTTTGACCAGCTTCGGAGGATGGGTTCAAGCATTTTAATTGTGGGCTATAAAAAAAAGCAATGCCAATTAAATGACACTGCCCTTCGAGACTGTTAATATGCGGTATGATACTATTATTTTTTCTTTCTTCTAATTCTGGAACCTACAAGTCCAAGAAGACCAGTTCCGAAGAGGATCATGGTTGCTGGTTCAGGGATGGGTGCGGATGTATCGCTGACGAGAAGCCATCCAATCTGACCATTAGAAAAGTTGTTTGCTGATGTGATCGAAGTATATTGATCGTTTATAGACACTAAATAGTTTGAACTCGACGATAAATATCCTACTTCATAATTTGTTTCATCGCTTAAAAAGAAAGCATAATGAGCATTAGACCAACTTGTAGTATCTCCGAAACGGGCTACTGTCTCACTGGTAGTGGTTACATCAAAAACTGGATTTCCTCCAGGAATATCAATGATATCGCCGTTTATATTTGCGAAATTTAAGAATTGATATGCTTCAGTTTGGCTTGCAATATGAAATGCTTCATACGTTCCGCCGATACTAGTAGCTGTCATCGTTTGGGCATAGTCCATATAATGAACTTCAGTCCATCCTACGTATGTGGTTCCGTCCGTTGCTGTTATTAATGAGCCGCTATCATTTAGTGTTAAATCCCCAGATATTATTGTTGCACCAGCACTCCCAAAACCACCAAGCATCAAAGCAGCAGCACCTAACCCAATTAATTGTTTCTTCATTCCTTCCCCCTTTTACTTAGAATAAAAAAAGCCGAATCACCTTACAATTAGGTAACTCGGCTATCTCTAAAGACCCGTGGCTTTCCGTCCCTGCTTCTCAACAGGTTTGGCTTTTTAACAATATACACTCTTATTTTATCACAAGATATTTTTTATACATCGGTAAACCTGATTACCACCAATCCTCAGCTTGCTTCAAAAGTCGCTGTGGCATTGGCAATGTGTTTACTGCAGCCAGAGCAAGCTGCTTTATCATTTTTCCCAGTTCAAATCGTCGGTTGAAACGAAAACAAAACTCGGCGAGATATCGTGGGACATGTTTTTCACTTATGGCATGATACGTACTATGAATAGAGTTTTTGACATTGCCAATCATAGTATCAACCCACTTGAATTCTGAGTATTCCATGCTTGTGGTGAGACCACTTTTAATGATTGCATGGTGGTCACAACCTGCATCTTTAACTGCTGGGAAGCAATTAAGCCCGTCAGAAACTACTGATGTGCCGGGGAAAAGATGCTTTTTTGCCCAGTTTGAAATGTCATTTTTGTGAAAACCAGCAACAACACTAAATCTCATGGAAATTGGATGTCCCTTATCATTTGTCATTATAGCGGCGACGAAAGGGGTTTTGCCCTCTGCCCCACGGCCTCGTTTGCCACCTTTTCGCTTCCCGCCAAGGTAGGCATCATCGAGTTGTACAAAGTTACTGAGAGCTTGGCTGTCGTCACATAATTTCATCACATGTTGTAATTTGTGCTTCATCCGAAGTGCTGCATTTGCGGATACCCCAAGGGTTCTTGCCAAATTTAAAGAGGATATACCATCTTTAGATTGGGTGATCAGGTAAATGGCGAGATACCAAGTTGTTAGCTGGAGTTTAGTTGCCTCAAAAATAGTACCGGAAATTAGCGAAATTTGCCTTTTGCATGAAGAACATTGGTAAAGTTTCCGTGTTTTAAGTTCGTAATGATTTGAGCATCCACAATCTGGATAAACGAGCCCTTGTGGCCAGCGCATTGAGTACAGTGCCTTCTCACACTGCTTTTCTGTGCCGTAACTTTTAAAAAATTTAGGCAAACTCAAACCTTTTTGAAACTGAATTTTGTTTTTTGGCATGTGGACCTCCCTGATGTTAATCTTGGGGATCAGTATGACATACCAGGGTACTCACAGAGTGAGCACCCTATCATTTTTTTCGACTACCTGAGCTTTAGTGGTAATCAGGTCGGTAAATATACCCATCTTACAATAATATCCAACAAACAATTGATTGAGAGCTGGGTAGGTTGATACTTTAGGAAAGTTTGGCAGGTGTAGCTGTTGAATAGAAGGGTTTTAGTGAAATAATAAACAACTTGTGTTAAAAAAGATTTTGCAGAAATTTTCCAACTGGAACCACCGATGTTTTGGTTCCAGTAAAAATGTGTAAGTAGTTGAACTTTTGGAGCCGACAAGCAGAATCGAACTGCTGGCCTACGCTTTACGAGAGCGTCGCTCTACCAACTGAGCTATGTCGGCTATCAGGAAGGGTTTTAAGATTCTTAAAAAAGAATGTTCTATTTTCATGGCTTGTATAGCAAGGTCGCTTGTCAAAGTCAAATATATTCCATTTTCAGTAATCACCGGTACCGTATTTTGACGCAACGTAGCCTCCTTCCATTGCTCCTGCTTTTAATCTTGAGTTCCTGTTCAGAGGAACCTGAACAGCCGCAAGACAATGCTTCGGCTACTGTATCAGATACCGAAGCCGTGCTATCCACAGGCTGCAAATCATGCCATACTGTAGAGCTTGATGCTGCACACGATCTTGATTGCACTGTCTGTCACGGCGGCTCAAATGACACCCCATCCAAAGAACTTGCCCATAAGGATATGATTCTTCGCCCAGCCCATCCTGACAACATGATCCAAGTTTGCGGTAAATGTCACCAGGGTCAGGTTGAAAGTACAGCCCACTCCCTACACTTCACTCTCAAGAAAAAGGTCAATCGTGTTCGCTCAGCCTTTGGTGCTGAAGAAGACCTCCCAAGTCTTAACGATATTCCAGTTACCGATTCGCCTGAAACGATTCTTGAACTTGCCGATGACCTCCTGAGGCGTCGTTGTCTACGTTGCCACCCATATTTTTCAGGGGATCGTTATCCAGCCGTTGTCCGGGGCACAGGGTGCGCCAGTTGTCATCTGGAATTCTACGAAGGCAAGCTTGTTTCCCATTCTTTTCTCAAGACTCCCGGGGATAGCCAATGCCTGCAATGTCACTATGGTAACTGGGTTGGCTATGATTATTATGGTCGCTACGAACATGATATGAACGACGAATATCGCACACCCTACACTACCAGTTATGATTATTTCCGCCCCTTCGGTGTCGAGTTCCATCAACTCTCACCCGATATCCATCAGCAGAAAGGAATGGTTTGTGTTGATTGTCATGCCGGAAAAGAGCTTATGGGTGCAGATAGTGTAAATAGTGTAAAAATCAGCTGTGCTGCCTGCCATGATACGGAAAAGATCAACAGGCAGGTACCGCTTTCAAATATCAGGAAAATTGAAGATGGCTCCTACAGTCTTCTCTCTGCTGGTGACGGTAAAGACCATATCATTCCCCAGTTGAAACATCCCGCTCATAAAAAATATGGTCAGACAGTCGGCTGCCAGGTGTGTCATGCCCAATGGTCATTTAATGATCATGAGACGCATCTCCTGAGAAGTGACCTTGATGAATATGAAGATTTCTCAAGATTATCTGTTCAGGGTAGCTTTGAAGTCGAACAGATCATAAAAAACAATCTCGATTTTGAAGCCGATGAAATGCCTCACACCATGACGGATAAATTGAATGGTGAAGCAAAAGAAGGACTCTGGTACAAGGGCTATAAAACAAGACGTTGGGAAAATGTTATCATTGGCTATGACGAGGCAGGACGCTTGCAGGTAATGCGCCCCCTACTTGATATATACCTTTCATGGATAGATGAGGATGAAACCGTTCGATTTGATTCCATGCGAAGCAATGCCGAAAACAATGGATTAACGCCATATGTCCCCCACACCACAGGTAAGGCGGGTATGTTTTACATGGAAAGGATAGAGAGGGGGCAACGTACAAAGAATGACCCTGTTAAATAATATGATACCTTTACGTTTCCCCCTAAAATATCTTCAATCCAGACACATTTCTTTTCGGTTATTCAGTCTTTTCATTGTCTGCGCCCTCTGCCTTTGTCCAGAAAGTGGTCATGCCACAAAGCAAAAGAGGCTCACCGGTACCCAGAGACCCTATATTATTAATGATCGTTTGTACTCCCCCCTGCCTTCTTCTGTAGGTTATGAAGAAGTTGGCATAGCCTCATGGTACGGAAGTGACTTTCACGGTCGCAATACTTCAAATGGTGAAACCTACAATATGCATGCTATCACTGCGGCCCACAAGCTTCTCCCCATGCAAACAATGCTTCTTGTAGAAAATCTTGACAATGGTAAGGAAATTGTGGTTCGGGTTAATGATCGGGGCCCATTTATCCAAGGAAGAATAATTGATCTGAGTTATGGCGCTGCCCAGAAAATTGCCCTGATCGATTCAGGAACTGCACGGGTGAAAGTTACTGCACTTGGCGAAGTAAAAAAAAACAAGACAACAGGTCAACAGCGGTTTGAAAAATATGCAGACCTGCGATCAGGGGAGTATTTTGTCCAGATAGGGGCGTTTACTCAAAAGTACAATGGGATCAAACTGCAGGAGAAATTCCTGCGTGCCGGCCATCATGCGGTGATGAAAAAAACAACAATCAATGGACAACTTTTTTACCGTGTTCAGGTCTTTGTCGGCAGAACCCTAAACAGTGCTCGAAAAAGCGAACAGGCTTTAATTGCGAAGGGATACAAAGGAGCTTTCGTACTCGCCAGATAGCGCTGTATGTAAAGAATGTGTGCAGGATGAACCATCCTACACGGCATCGGTCCGCCGCACAATTCGTACAAAATCATGAAGCAACAAATGGTCCTTAATTCCTGGTTCTTCCTCTACTCCCGAATTGACGTCAACCCCAAATGGAGAGACAGTACGAATGGCACGCTCCACATTCTCTAGTGATAGACCACCTGCGAGAATCAGAGGTCGCTGAAGATCGAGCCGACCTATTATCCCCCAATCGAAACTGGTTCCGGTTCCACCCGCATTACCCTTCTCGTAGGTATCTAGCAGGTAACCGTGTACGAGGTCATCGTAGGGTGTAAATTCTTCCCTCTTACTCTCGCTGCTGACCCTGAAAGCCTTAATGACATGGCAGGGTGATGCAAATCGTTCTACCCGTTCACAGTATTTCGGGTCTTCCTTGCCGTGCAATTGGGCATGGGAAAGACCACAGTAGTCGACAATTTCTTCGACTTCCCGGCGTTCACGATTTACAAAGACACCAACACAGTCGACAAAGGGCGGTACTTTAGAGACAACTGCCCGTACAAAGTCAGGGTATACATTTCTCGGGCTCTTTTCGTAGAAGATAAATCCTAGTGCATCAAGGCCAGCATTAACACCAGCTTCAACGTCCTTCTCACGTGTCAGACCGCACATTTTTATTCGTGTTCGGCTGTGCATTGTGTATCCTTAAACTCCCCGTAATCCTTGAAGGCTGATACCGCCATTCTCTCCACGCATCAATGATTCGCCAATAAGAGCCGCACAGACACCGGCCTGATTTAATCGCTCAATATCCTGAGCAGTTTTAAGACCAGACTCCCCAACCACCGCAATGGTATCGGGAATCATTTTTTTTAACCGAAAGGTAGTTTCGGTATCCATTGAGAAATCTTTGAGATTACGATTATTGATGCCGATAAGGTTGGCTTCTGTCAGGAGTACAGTCTCAAGTTCTGCCTCATCATGAACTTCAACAAGACAATCGATTGAATACTCTTTTGCCTGAGCAAGAAAATCCTTAAGTTGATGAATATCAAGGATTGAGGCCATAAGAAGGATGGCATCTGCCCCGCAGACATGGGCTTCCTCAATTTGCAGGGGATTAATAATAAATTCCTTGCGAAGAACGGGGATTTCCACACTCTCTCTTGCCTGAAGAAGGTACAGAAGTGATCCCTGAAAAAAGTCCCTGTCGGTGAGTACCGAAATAGCCTGTGCTCCATTTTTCTGGTAATTTTGGGCAATTGTGACGGGATCGAAATCAGGACAGATGAGCCCCTTTGAAGGCGAGGCCTTTTTGGCCTCTGCGATTATGGCAACCCCATGGTAAGCAATCAAAGCCTGACGAAAACCACGAGGTTTCTCAATTTCCTTTTCAGCGTATGCTTGGGGGATACATACCCCTTGCCTTCTGAGGAGTTCTACTTCTTCTTCTTTTTTCGCGACAATAACGTCTAAAATATGCGCCATAACTTGATGTTAGTATGTTTGTATGATGTTTTGGGTGATACTGTTATTTATTGCTGAAGGCAATTAACTGATCGAGTTTGGCAATGGCCCTACCCGAATCAATTATTTCTGCAGCAGCAGCAATTCCAGCTTGTAAATCGTCAGAGTAGCCGGCGGCCATGAGTGCAGCACCACTGTTTAAAAGAACCATATCTCGTTTTGCACCTTTCTCACCGCTCAGCACCCCTCGCATCTGCTCGGCTGATGCTTCAGCATCGACACCACCCTGGAGATCCTGAAGCGTTGCCTTTGCCAAGCCAAAATCAGCGGGATTCACTGAATAAGTGGCTACTTCCCCGTTATGAAGTTCTGACACCCGAGTACTACCAGTGACAGTTAATTCATCGAGGTTTCCTTCCCCATGAACTACCAGTGCTCTTTTGGATCCAAGCTTAGCAAGCACCCTGGCAAGTGGTTCTGTTAAGTCGCCACTAAAAACACCTAAGACCTGGACATTTGCTCCAGCCGGGTTCGTTAAGGGACCCAGAATATTGAAAATAGAACGAATTCCCATTTCCTTTCGCGGCCCTATTGCATGTTTCATGGCTCCATGGAGTGCTGGTGCAAAAAGAAATCCAATACCAACCTTTTTTATGCATTCACCAACTTTATCGGAACTAATGTCGAGTGCAACACCAGCTGCTTCAAGGACATCGGCACTGCCACAGTTACTTGAAATAGAACGATTGCCATGTTTAGCAACGGCTATACCAGCTCCTGCAACGACAAAGGCAGAGGTGGTCGAAACATTAAAGGTTCCTGACCCATCACCACCGGTACCACAGGTATCAACGAGGATCCCCCCGGAATCCACATCAACTCCCGAGGAAATTACTGTGGCCTTGTCACGCATAACCCTGACAGCTCCAGTGATCTCCTCGACGGTCTCACCCTTCATACGCAGGGCAGTGATAAAGGATCCAATCTGGGCGTCGGTTGCGATGCCACCCATGATTTCGTTCATAACATCCACCATCTCATTTTCACTGAGATCTTCTCTTTGGACAACTTTGGCAATTGCTTCTTTAATATTCATTATAGTGTGTTTTCCGTCATAAAATTCCTAAGAAGGCTTACCCCGGCAGGAGTCATAATGGATTCCGGATGAAACTGTACACCTTCAATATTTATGTCCCGGTGACGCAGTCCCATTATCTCGCCCTCTTTTGTCCATGCGCTAATTTCAAAACAGTCCGGAACCGTGTCCTTGTCAACAATAAGAGAGTGGTAGCGCATTCCGTCAAAAGGATTTGGAAGGCCAGCAAAGACACCTTTGTTGTCATGATAGACAGGAGATGTCTTGCCATGCATAATTCTTGAGGCCCGAATAACGTCACCTCCAAATGCTTCCCCTATGGATTGGTGACCAAGACATACGCCAAGGATTGGGATTTTACCGCTGAAATATCGAATGGTATCGATGGAGATCCCCGCCTGGGATGGGGTGCAGGGCCCGGGAGAGATAAGGATACGATCAGGTTTTAAGACAGCAAGCTCTTCGACCTCTATCTTGTCATTGCGAAAGACACGAATATCAGCAACTTCCTGGTCTTGTATTGCATTTGCGGCAATAGTCTGGACGATATTATAGGTAAACGAATCGTAATTATCTATGATAACAAGCATGCCTAAAACCCCTTCACGGCAAGTTCGACTGCCCGTCGCAAGCCCATTGATTTGTTGATGGTCTCTTCGTATTCCTTGTCAGGGTCAGAATCAAAAACAACCCCTGCTCCTGCCTGAACCCAAAGGTCATCACCCTGCATAACAAATGTTCTGATGGTAATACAAAAATCCATATTACCTGAAAAACCGAAATAACCAACAGCTCCTGCATAGGGACCACGTCGTTCAGGTTCCAGTTCATCTATAATTTCCATGGCCCGGATTTTTGAAGCCCCGCTCACGGTACCCGCGGGAAAACAGGCCTTCATAACATCGAACTGATCCTTACCCTCGGCTATAACTCCGGTAACGCCAGAGACAATATGCATTACATGACTATAGCGTTCAACGACTAGCAAGTCGGTAACCGCCACGGTCCCTCCCCTGGCAACTCTCCCGACATCGTTACGTCCCAGGTCCACAAGCATGAGATGTTCGGCTCGCTCCTTTGGATCTGCCAGCAACTCTTTCTCGAGTGCAATATCTTCTTCTCTAGTCTTACCACGCTTTCTTGTTCCGGCAATGGGCCGCAGCTCGATAGCATTGTCTTCCTTGCGAACCAGTATTTCCGGCGATGACCCTATTTGAACAAGATCACCGAGTTTGAGAAAAAAGAGATAGGGACTTGGGTTGATATGGCGTAATGCCCTGTATAAATCCAGGGCATTCAGATCGGTCTTGGTGTGAAAGCGTTGCGAGACAACAACCTGAATAATATCTCCGGATTTAATGTATTCACGAGCCTTTTCGACCATGGCATGAAATTCTGGTTTCTCCATGTTGGAAGTGAAGACATGTTCGGTTTTACTCCCCTCACCACTTGATTCAAGAAAGGAAAGAGGAACTGGTGCTTTGAGGAGGTTTACGACAGTATCAATCCTGGCAACGGCGTTGTCGTATAACTGGGCATGTGGCATCTTTGTATCTTTGGCAACCCAGCAAACAACTGTAACTGTTTGTTTAAAACTGTCATGAATCAACACTATCCGCGGAATCATAAAGGACGAATCAGGGAAATCGAGCAGATCTTTGTCACAGGGAAGGTCCTCCATAAAACGAACCATGTCGTAACCAAGAAAACCGACAGCCCCCCCACTAAAACGGGGTAAATCAGCATTTTCTGCCGCCCTAAATCCTTCCAGTAATGACTGTAAAGCTTCAAGAGGGTTGGCCTCAGCCCCGGATTCTTCCTTGATTTCCCCAGCAAACGATTCGATATCTATCCGCGAACCAGAAGAGGAGAATGTGAGGATAGGATCGAAACCAATAAATGAATACCGTCCCCATTTTTCTCCACCCTCCATGCTTTCAAAAAGAAAAATATGGCTTTCCTCACCTGCAATCTTTGCAAAAAGAGTAAGGGGGGTGTCGAGATCCGAAATTATTTTACGGTATACAGGAACGAGTCCGGCAGTCTCTAGAGTTACTGTGAAATCATCATACTCTGGAAGATGTGTTGTTGTGGGCATGGAATAGGCTAAAAAGTTAGTATTGCTGGTGTCGTAAAAATTCTCCATCTGCTTTGTTGCTACAAATCTTCATCATTACGACGTACCCAAGTACGCCGAAATAATAGATGATTTGCGCGCCTCACATATGGAGCTTTTCGGAGTTTCTGCTTACCTACTTAGCCATCTCAAAAATGACCTTTTTACGAGTTTGTCAGTATTGCTGGAAGTTTTATCTGTTTAGGAACCGTTACGAAGTCATTGGGCTATTTGTCCCCATTTCGTTACGATTCTCTATGCCACTTCGGTCAATCAATTGGCCTTGTTGCTTTTTTACAGCGGCTTAGTGCAAAAAAAAGGTAAACATTCAGCCAATACCTGCTAATTGGCAGAACACTACACTGTAACTGTTTAGCAGTGCTACGAATCCGTTCATTTTGACATTCGAAGCATACTATTGCTATGTGAGAATGTCCAAATGGACGAAGTTGGGGTGCTGCTGAATAGTTACAAAAAAAGGATGTCGCATCATACCATAGTAAAAAAAAAAGGCCATAAAGTCTTATGACTTTATGGCCTTTAACTATCCATACAGTATTACGAGAATTCCCGTATCTAATGCGTTCTAACTAGGCCGCAACCTGCATCTTATTCACACGTTTAGTTAAACGGGAAACCTTTCTAGAGGCATTCTTCTTATGAATTGTTCCCTTAGAGGCTGTTTTTGCAATAACAGGAACAGCTATCTTAAGTGCAGCCAGGGCACCTTCCTGAGAACCTTCAACGATGGCAGCATCAACTGCTTTAATCGCATTTTTCATGCGGGTTTTGTTAGAGCGATTTCGAATACGACGCACCAGAGATTGACGGGTACGTTTCTCAGCGGATTTATGATTAGCCACAAATGTCTCCTGTAATGGTATCTAATATATTCATAACCGACATAATATGCCAGATATTTACGATAAGTTTCATTTCACAAAGTTATCAATTAATAAACAAATCATTTTTAATATGAGATACCAGTAAAGTCAATAGAAAATACTTATTAACTTCTAAAATCTGTAGGCAGAAAGTTTCTAATTGACTTGATGTGAGTTCCCGAGATATCTTATATTAATAGATTGTTACTATTTAATCGCTCAAATCACATTTTTCTATCATTGGTCAAATTATGGCGTTCCCTAAAGCAGTTTTCAAAGTTACAGAATCGATGAGTTGTCCCCTCTATTCCTTTGGAGATTTATTTGCTGTCACGGGCATAACGATTTCCATGGTATCCAAAGAAGAGAACACTTTTGTCAATACGACAATAATCCACTCTCCACTTAATAAAGAAAAATGTAAGATTCTCAATGGCGACCTCACCCGAGTCATTATCCAATATGAACGTGCAGACAGAATTCCTGTTTGCATGATCAGCTGTAGTGGTTGCACTGGTTCCATTCGCATGGAATATACCAAGGACCTCGCTCTTGTCGCAATCGACTCCGAACAGGATTACACCAATGAGCTGGGCTCCATGCTTCACCTGCTCTCAGACTTTGCATTCTTTAAAAATATCGATGATGAAAACCTTGAAAAAGTGGTAAATTTTTTCCGTTTGGACAAACTCAAAAAAGATGACATTGTGATTCGCAAGGGTGACCCAGGTGGAAATTTCTATATCATCATCACCGGTTCCGTTAACGTGATTAATGATGGTGGTATGACCATCACCACTCTTTCAAAAGGTGACGTTTTTGGTGAAATGAGTCTTATCTGCAATGACTCCGTTGGCGCTACAATTCAGGTCCGAGAACCTTCCTCTATCCTCTATATAGACAGAAAAAACTTCCAGAAGATACTTGAACAATACCCCACAATCCAGCTCTACTTCACCCGATTAATGGCGAAACGATTAACTAAATCGAACATTATCCGTACAGAGGATCTTTCTTCAGGAATGATCGGTAACCTGGCAGAAATTCCAGCCGAAGCCCTATTTCAAACGCTTAACATGAACAGCAAAACCGGTATACTTACCATAACTGAACTTATTAACGGAACCGCCAGATTCTCCTTCAGGCAGGGCTCGCTCATAAAAGCAAAGTACAATGCTCATGAAGGGGAAGCCGCCTTTTACGAAATCCTAAAGGAACAGGACGGACGTTTTCGCTTTACTCCCGGTATCCCGTCAAAGGATTTTGAGATACCTGAAATCGGATATTTCATGAAGCTTCTTATGGAAGGAATGCGAAGATTGGATGAGGGGCGGGATAAGCGAACGAATTAGTCCTCCTTACCAATAGCAGCTGTCATCTGAATCTGTTTCCATCAATATCATAGCGCCGCATTATCTTCTGTAGTGCAGCTCTGGTTAAAGCTGACATCCGTGCAGCCTGCGACACATTGCCATGACTTCTGGTCAACAATGTGTGGATATATTGACGAGTAAAAGAGTCTAGACAAATATCTTTCGCCTCTTTATAGGGTGTGATAATAGCATCCTCCGCATGAGTTACACCAGCCCCTGTATCCACCAATGGTGACTCTATCATCAATTGCCTGGCCCCAATTGTCTCTTCCTTGGAAAACAAAACAGCACGACGAATAACATTTTGCAATTCCCTGATATTTCCTGGCCAGCTGTGAGAAGAGAGTGCCTGGAGGGCATCTTTGGAAAAGCTTTTCTCAATGACACCAAGTTCGATGCAGACATTTTTAAGAAAATGGTTTGCAAGAAGTGGAACATCACTTGCTATCTCCAGCAGAGATGGCATACGCAGAGTCAACACTTCAAGCCGATAAAAAAGATCTTCTCTGAATTTCCCTTCACGTATTTTTTCTTCCAAATCTGCATTTGTTGATGAAATAATACGAACATTTATCTTTATCGAAGTCTCAGCTCCAAGTTGTTTGACTTCCTGATCCTGGAGAACTCTCAGTAATTTTATTTGCAGGCCTACCGGAATATCACCTATTTCATCCAGGCATATGGTACCGCCATCTGCCTTAATAAAGAGCCCTGCATGATCCCTGTCTGCTCCCGTAAAAGCGCCCTTCCTGTACCCAAACAGTTCAGATTCAAGCAGATGCTCTGGAATAGCAGGACAATTTACCATGACAAATGGTTTATTTGAGCGCTTACTTAAAGTGTGAATTGCCCTGGCGCATATCTCCTTTCCAGTGCCCGATGAACCACGAATAAGGATTGTATATTCACTATCTGCAGAGGTTTTAATGGTTTTGTATAGCTGTTGCATTACTGGACTCTGTCCGATAAAATTTGGAATTACATCACTCTCCCCAACTCTGTTACGCAAACTTTGGTTTTCAAGCAATAGTCGACTACGTTCCAATCCTTTAGCTAGCAATCTGCTGAGGATATCTAAATCAAGAGGCTTGGTGATAAAATCCCACGCACCTCTGCGAATGGCATCAACAGCGAGTTCAATAGTGCCATACCCTGTCATCATCACAACGGTGAGTTCTGGAAACCGGTCCTGAATCGTATCAAGTGTTTCAAGACCGTTACTTTCACCCATCATAATATCCATAAGAACTAGTGCTATGCTTTGATTGTCTATGATGTCCAGGGCTTGCTCTCCACTGGAAGCCGTTACCACATGAGCATCTGGTAAGCGCCTGGCAAAACTTCGTTGTAAACCTGTTAGGAGATCAGGCTCATCGTCAACAAGCAAGATATTCGGAAGTGTTAAGTTATGGTTACTCATTACCTTTAGATTCCTTCAATATTGGGAGAATGATGCTGAAATGGGCACCTCCCCCAGGGTTTGATTGCACTCTTATTTCCCCATTATGCTCCTGCACAATCCCGTAGCTGACCGAGAGACCAAGTCCTGTCCCCTTCCCTGGTTCTTTTGTGCTGAAAAAAGGATCAAAAATTTTATCTTCGACACCTTTTTGGATTCCAGGACCATCGTCTATAATAGTAATGAATATGTTTTCCTTATCCGTTGTGGTCTGGATAGTTAACACTCCTGATTGGTCTATTGCCTGGATTCCATTCATAATAAGATTAAGCACTACCTGTTGTATCCGTCCCTTATACATAAAAACAGCAGGTAGTTCCGGATCAAGGTGACAGACAAGATGAATACCATTTTTCTTAAGCTGTTGATGAACCATATCAAGAACATTTTTAATGATGGAATTTATAGATCCAAATTGTTTTTCTGTCCCTGACTCGGTACCACGAGAAAAATCAAGCAGGTCAGCGACAATGCGACGACAATTTTCTGCATGCTTCTCGATTATAGAGACATCATGGATGAGTTCTTCATTGTTTTCGTCGCTATCCTTTAGAATATCGGTATAACAGAGAATCACCCCTAAAGGATTATTGATTTCATGAGCCACACCGGCAGCAAGTTGTCCCACAGCAACCAATTTTTCGGTTTGCTGAATCCGCTGTTCTGTTTCTTTAATACTGGTAACATCTTTTGCTAAACAGACTATGGAATGGACAGAATGATCGAGCTGGAGAATGGGATAGAAAAACATGTCAAAAATAGTTCCATCTTTCAATTGAACTTCCTGAGTGTAGGGCTCCTTGGTCAGAAGATCAATTTTTTCATACTGAGTAAGTAACAAGTTCTGCTGTTGCGAAAGAATTGCGGCAATATTCATTCCGGTGACATCATCTATATGAAGATTGGTTGTCTGTAAAAACGTCTGATTAGCCATCTTCAGACTTCCATCGGGTGCGAGTAGTATCAAGGAGTCGCTGATACCATCGAATACAGATTGAAGGAGTTTTGTGGATTGACGCAGATCCTGCATGCTCTGAAGGCTTTCGATGGTAAGCCCGACCTGTTGACCTATGGAAAGTAAAAGCTCCTGAAATGCATCATTTAAAACCTCGCAACGGAGTTCAGTAATCACCATAATTCCAAGGAGTTGGTTGCGGCAACAGAGAGGAATAGACGTATTAAGCATATCGTAACTATCGGATGGCGTACTATTGATATTGCTATGGTCAATCGCATGATGAACGGGTTCAAGCAACGGGGCTGCTTCACTACACTGAAGCAAAAAACAAGCTCTCTTTTCGTTGTAAAGATAAATCCCGGCACCTTTTGCCGGGACCACTTCAAGCACCTCATGGAGAACCTGATGGAAAATGTTTTTTAATGTTTCGGTGCTGGTAATCAGTCCTGTAAGGGTGTTGTGGAGCATTAATTCCCTGTTTCTTTTCTTCACCTGACTACGGGCCATGTTTTCAGAACGTTCCAGGGCCTCGGTTCTTTCTTGTACCAATACTTCCAGATTATCAGTGTAATCAACGAGACGCGCCCTACTGTCATGGAGATGAGCAACTAAGGTTCGGGCATTGCGAAAGAGTTCTTCAAGTTCTTCCTTGTGTCCCTTGATTCCCTGATGAATCGGAAGATTATCGCTTTCATCAATACTGGTGCGAAACAGGGTTAGAATATCTCGAAGGTTGCTAATTATAAGTTGATGGAAAAGAAGCCACACCGCACTATAGAGGAGGGTTGCCAGAATTAGAACCGTAGCAAACATTCGAAAAGAACGTTGCCAGATTTGGGCCAGGCCTTCATCAAGTGGAATAGATATAGAGAAAACCCCTTCAATTTGATTAAGTTTGCGATAAAACCCACGCTCCATGCCATAAAGTTCTCCTATGGTAACGGGTGCCTCCTCCGGGTCCCCATGACAATGAAGGCAGGAATTCTTAAAAATAACCGGACGATACATAGTGAAATATCTGCTGGATTCAATTTTGGTTGTTCCATACCATTCCTGTGCATCAGGGTGGGTCTGAAAATAATCGATCATCTCCTGTTCTTTGACATTTGCCTCAAAACCAGGGTTTCTTGCATCAGTTGCCACCCGGCGATATCTAAAAGCCGGCAGTTTTTCTTTA
>CAZIDU010000067.1:0-25149 GCA_964538055.1 uncultured Desulfocapsa sp.
AGCGAGGACTTTTGAATGGCAGTTGTCTGAAGAAATACGTCTCTACTATTTACTATAACACCACAGTAACAATCTTAGCTTTTCTCTTACCGCACACCGTATACTGAAAACCTCAAACCGTTCTTCTTATCATTTCAACAGCGTTTTAAGTATTTTGCACTTGCGACAGATTTCCATTTTATCGCGAACATCAATATCTTTTGTGCAATCGCATTTCGTACCACAAACAAACCAACACATATCCCCACATTGAAATTCCCATGCAGGACACTCATCTTTCATTTCGCAGGATTTTCGTTCCCAGCATGGCTGCAACTTCTTCCCTGTCTGGTTTTTTTTCTGATAGATAAGGAACCAGAGTTGACGCTCAATATGAAGCGGAATTTTCCTCCAGCCCTGCTCATAACTGTGAATTGCTTTTAATGAAACACCGAGCAATTCTGCCAGTTGTTTTTGAGTTCTATTTAACTTCTTTCGTATTGTTACAAAGGCTTCTTTTTCCAAAACAGTACCCGATACTTTTTTTTATAAAATTTAACCTGATTCTTAAATCAGATTCGGTATAATACATTGAGGTAGTTAAGATAACAGGTTCTCTTTTTTTTTTCAGTAAGAATTGTAATTCCTTCCCACTTCCCAGCTAACATTTTTATACCTGGAATTATGATTTTCTTCTGATTTGACTATCCTTTCGTTGAGTTTCGTCTTAATTTTTTGTATGTATCAGTGAGTAAAAATTTACCTTCAATTCTAAATCCCACTCAATAAGGTGACCCCATGGCCCTTCATGTTGTAGACCATCCGCTTATTCGTCATAAAGTCGGTCTGTTAAGAGAAAAAGATATCTCCACTAAAGATTTTAGAGCATTAGCATCGGAAATTTCTAGACTTCTTGGTTATGAAGCTACCAAAAATTTTCCCACTGAAACTAAAACAATTGATACCTGGGCAGGGCTCACCGAAGTCGAATCTATTAAGGGGAAAAAAATCACATTTGTACCTATCCTTAGAGCTGGACTTGGTATGATGGATGGTGTTTTTGATCTGGTCCCCTCTGCTAAGGTTTCCATTGTTGGATTTTATCGTGACGAAGAAACTCTTCTCCCTGTTCAATACTATGTTAAGCTCGCTAAAAACATTGAACAACGTACAGCCTTAATTCTTGATCCCATGCTGGCCACTGGAGGAACTCTCAATGCCACAATTACTCTGTTAAAAGATGCTGGTTGCACCTCCATAATGGGCATTTTTCTAGTATGCGCCCCTGAGGGTGTCAAGAAAGTCCAAGACCTTCATCCTGATGTTGATATCTACACAGCCGCACTTGACGAAAAACTTAATGATCACGGATACATCCTTCCTGGCCTTGGTGATGCAGGAGATAAACTCTTCGGGACCAAGTAATTTTTTTATCAACTTTAAATCGGAATAAACTTACGGAGAAGATACACGTATGGAAACGCAACCCATCGACAGTGATTACAATTTCAGGGCTCAGGATATTCTCCTGGGTGCCCAAATGCTCTTTGTGGCCCTTGGGGCTCTTGTTCTTGTACCTCTGCTTACAGGCCTTAATCCCAATGTAGCACTCTTCACAGCCGGTGTCGGAACGCTCCTTTTTCAAATTGTAACCAAAGGAAAAGTACCCATTTTTCTTGCATCCTCTTTTGCTTTTATCGCCCCTATTATTTATGGCGTTCAGACCTGGGGAATAGCCGGGACAATGTGTGGCCTGCTTGCAGCTGGTATCTTTTATGTCTTACTTTCTATTCTTATCTATTTTCAGGGTGGAGAAATCCTTCACAAAATCCTTCCTCCCATTGTGACCGGTCCTGTTATCATGGTCATTGGACTTATTCTCGCACCTGTAGCAGTCTTTATGGCCACTGGCATGACAGGTGATGGTTCCTTTGAACTCGTCCCCAGGAACACTGCCTTGATTGTCTCAGCAACTTCACTAGGTGTAACCCTTCTTGTCTCTCTGCTTGGCAAAGGAATGTTCAAACTTATTCCCATTCTTTGTGGTATCATTGCAGGATATCTGGTTTCCATACCTTTTGGACTGGTTGATTTAACACCTGTACGCGAGGCAGCCTGGTTTGCAATGCCGGCCTTTACCTATCCCGAATGGAACCTTCAAGCAATTTTATTTATCGTCCCCGTTGCCATCGCTCCTGCAATTGAACATTTTGGTGATATTCTTGCCATTGGTTCTGTTACCAATAAGGATTATGTAAAAGACCCCGGTATTCATCGCACCATGCTTGGAGATGGTCTTGCCACCAGCCTTGCTGCTCTTTTGGGTGGACCTCCAAACACCACCTACTCTGAAGTTACCGGTGCCGTAACACTGACCAAATCATTCAACCCTGCCATTATGACATGGGCTGCCATTGTGGCCATCGTTCTTGCCTTCGTTGGTAAGGTTGGTGCCATGCTCCAGACTATTCCATCTCCTGTGATGGGCGGTATTATGCTGCTTCTTTTCGGTGCAATTACAGTAGTTGGCCTAAATACACTGGTTCGTGCTCAAAAAGATCTTACCGAACCACGGAATCTCGCTATTATTTCACTGATCATGGTACTTGGTATTGGTGGAATGAGCTTTTCAGCAGGAGCCTTTACAGTGAAAGGTATTGGACTGGCTGGTATTGCAGGGGTTCTTCTTAATCTGATATTACCTGGCAAAGAGAAAAAAGAAGATTAATACGACACATGACCAAAAATAAAAACGTGCAACCGGGTGTTCTCTATGTAGCAGCCACCCCCATTGGGAATCTTGAAGATATCACCCTGCGCTGTTTGCGCGTCCTAGGTGATGTGGATCTCATTGCTGCAGAGGATACTCGGCACACCCGTAAACTTCTTACTCATTTTCAAATCTCAACGCCCCTGATAAGCTATTACCGTGAAAAAGAAGTTGAAAGATCAACCCAGCTTATTCAGCGGCTCCTGGCTGGAGAGTCCATTGCATTAGTCTCAGATGCCGGTACTCCAGCTATTTCTGATCCTGGTGCAGTGCTTGTTGCTCGTGCCCATGAAGCTGGAATTACTGTTGTGCCACTATCAGGTGCATCGGCTCTTACAACTGCCCTTTCAGCTTCCGGCATCACGAATCCACATTTTCTTTTCCTTGGATTTGCCCCTTCTAAAAAGTCACAACGACGTTCCCTTCTGACCTCTCTCAAAGACGTACCATGGTCCGTGGTGTTCTATGAATCGCCAAGACGTATCCAGGGACTCCTCTCTGACGTCCTGGATATCATGGGCGATCGCAATAGTTTTTGGGGAAGAGAGCTGACCAAGGCATACGAGGATCTGAGAAAAGGAAGCATCAGTTCACTTCTCCAGGAAGCCTCTTCCAAAACAAACCGGGGTGAATTTGTTCTGATTGTTGAACCAGGAACAGTTGTCAAAGCAGAAGGGGAAAACCTTCAGGATTTGTTGATCTGGTATCGTGATAACACAGCCTTATCTCTCAAAGACGTCAGCCAAAAGCTCGCCGGAGACCTTGGTCTGTCACGCTCTGTCGTTTACCAGGAAGCACTCACTATTTACAAAAGAAATTAAGACGCATCCAAAATGCAGTAATCAACCAAGAACATCCTTTATCATATTTTCTAATTCAACAAGCCCAAAAGGTTTTGTTACGGTTGCCTTGCAACCATACTCACTATAGTTGATGGCTAAGTCGGTAAGCGTAGACTCCGAAAAGATCCATATTCGAGGCGCGTAAATTTTCCATTATTTCGGCGTACTAGGGTACGTCGAAATTATAGAAAACTTGCAACAAAGAAGCAAATGGAGCATTTTTACGACGCCATCATATTTTATCAACTTGGATAATATACTCCCATGACTATCAGAAGCTGCGTTACTCCTCAAAAACAATTTATTTACGGTATTCACAAACCTGACTACACCACCGCCAATCTTCGAGTTGAAACCAGGATTGACTCTCTTGGACACCTTGAGTCAGGTGAATCATACTCCAATCAGGCCAATTTCCCGGATACTGATGTAAGAGTTCCCGATGGAGATTGGATTTTTGAAATTCCAAACCCATTTTCTTTTCGGGGATCGACGTTTATTGATAAAATATGGGCTGACAGCAGTGCAAATAATCTTCAAGGAATCAGCCTTCCGCCACGAAAAACGCTTTCACTCTGTGATCTTCTCAATAAGGAACAAATACCTGATACCCTTTTTGCTAAACTTCCTGCTCCTTTACATCTCGCACTTGCCACAACATCAACGGATCCTCAAGACCTGATCAGATTAGCCGAGCTCTGTTGCAGTATTGAAAAAGATGATGCTGGAATACCAACCGGACTGGTCTACGAAAGATTATCTCATGGAAAAACCAGGGCAGTAATCAGTAACCATGCCCTGTTCGAAGCAGTGGCGAACAACCCGGCGCTCCCGGAATCCTATAAACTCGTTATGGTTCTGCGTCCCGGTGCTCAGGGTGGAAGTGAAATTGTGGGGGATTTTAAGGATATGGGTGCCACCCATGTATATGAATATTTACGACGTAATTCCTATATTGCAGGAGGCCATTATGCTGCAAACATGGCTGACGATGCTGTCCGCTATTCCATCAATCAGCTTTCGGAAGCAGATATGGCAGGCTTACGCCATATCTATTATCAACGAACTTATATTCGGCTTGCAAATCATTTAGGCATTGCAATCCACCATAGCCCCGAAATGTATTCTGCTGATGCTCTTGAGGCACTGCGAACAGAGATTGCTCAAATACTTTCACGGGATATATGCCCTGATATCTCAGCAACACTCTGGGGCTGGAACTTCGGTTTCGACTATGCCCCAAGCAACTATCGCCTTCATGCATCTCATCAACAGATTCATCAACAGTATGCCATGCTACCACAGAATGTTGATACCTTTTGTGGGAATCTTCATAAACCGATCGGCAGCATGGGCTCTTTTGGATGTGGAGATATGGTGTCCGAAATTATGCAGCACTACCGTCATGACACAAACAGCGTCTTTTTTTCTGATTATCTAGCCTGCATACGAAATAATGTCCGAATGGACGACAGAAATGACCTGGAATCAAGCCTGATACTCTGGGAAGATGAACATGCTATTCTTTTTGTTCCCAAGGCCCAGACGTCACAATGGGAACTGCAGCTTATGGCATTAAAGAATGAGAATGATGAAGTTATCGGCAATATTCTGGAAGCTGACACAGCCTCCAGAATATCGCTTAACAGGGGGATATTTCTTGCTCAGAAAGCTCTGGCAGGTTTGGGCGCAACAATGGTCACCTCAATTGAATATCCTAAACGAATCGGCAGCACAGGAGAGGCTGGACAACAGCTGCTCTACAGCTTTCTACCAAGACTTCCCGAATCACCAGGGGCATTCAGTGAAGCACAACTTCGTTATATCAACGGCCATTATCCTGAAGATTTTGCTACTGTCTGCAGGCAACAACTCCAGAGATTGACGTGCTAAGGAGTCATTAATGCTCTGTTTCAGGCTGCCGTTGTTTTAAAACTTTCTGCAATCCAAGCTGCTCCTGAACATTAATTACCAGCGGACCACCGATGTTGGCACCCAGATATGTATCAGTACCCTCATCATCCTTTTTCAACATAAGGAATACACCAATATCCAAAGGATTGTCAGCCTTGATAGTCTGCACTTCAGAGTCATCAAGAAAGATATCGTAGTTTAAATCATAAGATGTGGGGTCAACCAGTGTAAATGTCACAACAGGTGCCTCACAGGATTCCAGCCAATATGCAGAAACTTGTCCATCATCCTTGTGAAAAATCTTAAAAGTAGTGTATTCTTCGAAACCGGGAATACCCATGGGAAATGTGAAGATCTTTTCCGACTGAATTGATGGCTGTTGCGTCACTTTGCTTTGCATACTCATAATCGCTCCCTGATTGATTTAAAAAAACAATAAAAATGATAATAAACTTGCCCGACACTATTTATATCGGCAACAACACATTTTATTATTAGACTTTTCTTTACGATTCAGCGGGGCACGATATTACCCTAACTTCTGAACTGTAACTGTTTAGTTTTCTATACTGGAGTGACTGTAATGGATTCAAATGGATTTTTTGGAAACTGGGGTGGAGCCTACATCCCGGAAGTACTGTATCAAACGTTTCAAGAGTTGAAAGAAGAGTATGCCAGATGTCGCAAAGATCCTGAATTCTGGCAGGAATATTTAACACTCATGTCAACCTACTCATGTCGCCCCACTCCACTAACATATGCAGAAAACCTCACTCGCCATTTTGGCGGTGCCCACATCTATATTAAACGTGAAGATCTCAACCATACAGGCGCTCATAAGGCCAATAATGTTATGGGACAGGGACTGCTTGTTAAACGTATGGGGAAAAAACGGGTTATTGCAGAAACGGGAGCAGGCCAGCACGGCATGGCCACAGCAACCATGGCCGCCAAATTTGGACTCGATTGCACCATATATATGGGTGAAGAAGATGTACTTCGGCAACGCCCAAATGTATTCTGGATGGAAAAAATGGGGGCTACAGTCATTCCTGTTACAGATGGTTCTCGTACCCTGAAAGATGCAATCAATGAAGCCTTTCGTGACTGGGTAACCAATGTTGATGACACCCACTATGTCTTTGGTACCGCCTGTGGCCCTGCTCCCTTTCCTGAGATGGTTTCATGGTTCCAATCCATAATTGGTATTGAAGCAGCCGAGCAGATCATACAATACCATGGCAAGATGCCAAAGAAGATTTATGCCTGTGTTGGCGGTGGCTCAAACGCCATGGGCATTTTCAAACGTTTTCTTGATGAAGATGATGTTGAACTTGTAGGAGTTGAGGCAGGAGGCCATGGTGCTGACACTGGAGCCCATGCTATCCGACTCTCGAGCCCCGATGCCACACCAGGTGTAGCCCAGGGTTACAAAACCATGTTCCTCCAGGATGATGACGGGCAGATGAAACATACCCACTCGGTAGCTGCAGGACTTGACTATGTTGGAGTTTCTCCAATACTGAGTGACCTCTGGGAAAACAAAAGAGTTCGTTTCGAGTCTGCTACGGATGACGAAGTAATGCAGGCCCTTGATGTCACCATGCGCTCAGAAGGTATCATTCCAGCCCTTGAATCATCCCATGCTTTCGCAGGTGCCTTCAGGGAGGTTGGCCAGCTTTCCAAGGATGATGCCATTATCATTAACCAATCAGGACGAGGCGATAAAGATATTTTCACCATTGCCCATGCCTTTAAAGATCCTTCATGGAAGAAATTTATTATTGACAGAGGCAAAGAATACAGTAACAGCTAGATGGCCAGGAAGAAGGCTAAAGACTGAAGGTAAAACATCACATTTCGTATGTGCTTCTTTCTTAATCCTTCCCTTCAACCTTCCGCCTTCAGCCTATACAACAAGGATTTAGATATGCAGTTAGAACAACAGTTACGCAATAAATTAAAAGAAAATGATATTCTTCTCATGACCCATATAGTCCTGGGATATCCTTCACTTGATGTGAACCGTGAAATCATCCGGCAGATGGTGGATAATGGAGTTGACTGTATTGAAATGCAGATTCCTTTTTCTGAACCCATGGCCGATGGACCCGTCATTCTAAAAGCCAATCAGGACGCCCTGGCAGGCGGCACCAGAGTCGAAGATTGCTTCCGCTTTGCGGCAGATATGACACAGACCCATGATATTCCATTCCTCTTCATGACCTATTACAATATTATTTTTAAATATGGTGAAGAGGCCTTTATGAAAAGAGCCGCTGAAATAGGAATATATGGATTTATTATTCCTGACCTTCCTCCAGAAATGAGGACATCATTTCTTGCCCTGGCAGACAAGTATAAACTCTCACTCATTCTAATCTATACTCCGACCTCAACCGATGCGCGTATGAGGGAACTGGACAGCCATGCCAACGGCTTTATTTATTGTGTAGCCAGACGAGGGGTTACAGGAAAAAAATCGGAATTCGATCATGACTTTGATGGCTATCTGACCAGATGCAGAGCAGCAACGCAGCTCCCCCTGGCCGTTGGTTTTGGAATCCAGAGCAGGGAAGATATTGATGCGTTAAGAGGAAAGGCTGATATGGCAGTTATCGGCTCCCGTACCATCAAACTAGTGGAAGAAGAAGGTGTACAAGCCGTTGGGCCTTTTATTGCCGGACTGCGTTAGCAGTCCTGCAGCAAACAACAAAAACAAACATCCTTTCAAACTATCTGTGCTTACGCCAATTCGGATGAGTAATGCCAAATTTTTTGACCTTATAATTCAATGCCCTTGGACTCACACCAAGCTTTACAGCAGCATTTTTTTGTACCCAGAGACATTCTTCAAGGGCGTTTAGAATCAACTCCTTTTCCTGATCGGCCAGTGAACTATTGGACACCAGACCAGGAGTGGTGTTGCCCATGGCTGTCCCTTTTTCCACAGGCAGAGAAAGATTGTAGGTATCAATCAGCTCATCATCTTCCAAAATCACAGCACGTTCGATGGTGTTTGCCAGTTGTCTGATATTTCCAGGCCAACTGTAGTGCCGGATCTGTTCAAAAGCTTTATCCGTAAATCCTCGGACGTCACTTCCCAGGGATTTGGCATATTTATTGAGAAAATACTGGACCAGTGGCAGCAGACATTGCTGCCTCTCCCGTAAATCCGGTAACCGTATAGGTAAAACATTTATCCGATAATACAGATCTTCTCTAAACTTCCCCTTGCTGATTTGCTCTGGAAGGTCCTTGTTGGTGGCTGCAATAACACGGACATCAGCATAGATAGTTTTATTCCCCCCTACCCGCTCAAAACACTTTTCTTCAAGCACCCTGAGTAATTTAGTCTGAAGAGCAAGACTAATTTCTCCGATTTCATCAAGAAATAAAGTTCCACCACTGGCCTGTTCAAAACGACCGACACGAAGTTTATCGGCACTGGTGAATGCTCCTTTTTCATGTCCAAACAACTCTGATTCAAGAAGATCTTCAGGAATATTGGCACAATTTATCTTTATAAAAGGTTTCTGCTTTCGCGGACTATTATAATGAACAGTTCCAGAAAGAAAACTTTTCCCGGTTCCTGTAGCACCAGTGATAAGGATGGTGGAATCGGTTTTGGAAAATTTTTCAAGACTCTTTAGAACCTGTTTCATTCCGGGACTGAATGCAATTACATCACTAAAACGATATACGATATCCTACTTATGACGCAGGTATGCTATCTCATTTCGTAATGCCTTATTCTCAAAAGTTTTATTTGTAGCAACTTCAAAACGTGCCACAGATACGGGGTGCACCAGATAATCAAAGGCTCCACTCTTAAGAGCCTGCACGACCACTTCCGGCTTTTCCTCCTGCCCAATAAGAATAATTGGAGTATGCGGAAGACGTTGAAAAACATCTTCCAACAGAGGCAAACCGGTTCTGCTGTCTTCTATAAAGAGAAAAATCAAGTCATATTCATTTCCTTTTAATGCACCAAGGAGCTTGTCCCTGTTGTAGCAAAATGTAATTTTGGCGCGGTCATCGAGCGCCATACGAATATTCTGATAACTTTCTTCTGGAATTGCATACGCTAAAATTGTATACATAATACTCCTTCAAATTGAAACAATTTGTAATTTCACATTTGTAACTCACTAAAAATCATATGTGAAAAGGATTCTCATTGCAAATGAAAAATCACCCTTTTCCCCATATTCAGCCTGTTCCTGATATTACCCAGCCATGGATCAACAATTGTCAGATATTACTTTTATGAAACATGCCCTTTTTCTTGCCCGATCAGCCTCTGATAAGGGCGAGGTTCCAGTGGGAGCAATCATCACCCTTAATGGCAATATCATCGGTGAAGGAGAGAACTGTCCCATTGCTACCCATGACCCCTGTGGTCATGCTGAGATTATTGCATTGCGTAACGCGGCCACAAAAATGAGAAACTATCGTCTGCCAGGCTCAACATTGTACGTTACCCTTGAACCTTGCATTATGTGTATGGGGGCAATCATTCATGCAAGGGTGCAAAGACTGGTTTTTGGTGCATATGATCTTAAAACAGGGGCCGCAGGATCACGCTATTCCATAGGGAATGACCAGCTCCTTAACCACCACCTTGAAATAAGCAGCGGAATCTGCGAAAGTGAATGTGCTGTACTTCTCAAAAATTTTTTCAGGGAACGACGTAAAAAAAGCCCACTTCATCTATCATAATTCTTTTTTTTGACAGTAGTCTTTAGTTTTTGATTGCCAAATTTATGATCTCAGGATAAAAGAATCTTCTGGAAAAAGTATATTACTTTTTTTCGTGGAGGGGTGGCCGAGAGGCTTAAGGCGCACGCTTGGAAAGCGTGTGTACGCAAGTACCGTGAGTTCGAATCTCACCCTCTCCGCCAAAATGCAAAAAGGCCATGTAATTCAAACAAATTACATGGCCTTTTTTGGTCAACAGCGTTTCCCCCCCCACCAAACTCCCTCTCCAGAGTACAGGAGTTCCGACATCCTATTCAGACGAGTGCCTGTTGAACCGCCTTTCCAATCTGGATCATACTATATGGCTTACGAATAAGTACTCCTGCCCCTAACGCTTGAGTTTTGCGCACTTCATCCGTTTCTGAAAATCCGCTTACCACTATTGCTTTTAAATCAGGCTGAATTTCAATCGCCTGCACAAAAGTCTCACGACCATCAATACCTGGCTCCATGATCATATCAAGAAGCATCAAGTCAACTCTGCTTTCTCTAAGGTATTGTATTGCTTCTTCCCCGGAATTGGCTGTGGCAACCCGGTATCCAAGGGCTTTCAACATCTGGCTTGCAATGTCAAGCTGCAGCGGGACATCATCGACAATAAGAATATGCTCGTTATTCCCGGCAATTTCTTCCAGATTCATATTCTCGATCTGCTCGAGTAAATTATTACGTGTTGCAGGAAAGTAGAGTGAGAATGATGTTCCCTTTGTATCACTTTCCACCGTAATAACACCATCATGGTCCTGAACACTATTCCAGACAACTGTCAGGCCAAGTCCAGTCCCACTTCGCCCCATGGTTTTCTTGGTGTAAAAGGGCTCGAAGATGTGGTTGAGGTCATCTTCTGTGATACCTTTTCCTGTGTCAGTAATAACGAGCTTAACATATTCACCTTTTTCCATATATTGCTTTTTGGCCACCGGTTTATCAATATAGATATTGCAGGTCGATACTTTTATAATGCCCTTGTCGTCGAATGATTCCATTGCATTCGCAACAAGATTCATAATACATTTTCGAATATGGACGGCTGAACAGTGTATATTAAAGAGATCCAGTGCAAGTTCTCTTTCACACACAACTTCAACGTGATATGAGCTTAACTTCTTATATTCGGGAGAGTCAAAGTATGACTCAATTATGGTATTCAGGTTTTCCGGTTCCCTGATCGCTGCCGCGCCTCTTGCCACCGTCAGCATATCAGCCACCATTGCAGCTGCACGCATACCTGAATCTTTTATTAATTCTAGAGGCTTACGCAACTCACTGTCCGGTGGCAGCTGTATAAGCAATAGCTCCGGATAGCTGACGATGCCTGAAAGAATATTATTTAAATCATGCGCCACACCTCCTGCCATCATGCCGACAGCTTCCATCTTCAAAGAACGATGAAGCTGGCTCTCCATTTTTTCCTGCTTACTGATATCAGTAAAAAACGCAAAATAGTAGGATTGTCCCTGATATTCAAAATAACTGAGATACAACTCCACAGGAAAAAGAGTCCCATCTTTTCGCCTATAGCTTGTTCGGACAGAATATGATTTTCTGGCAGGTGGCCAGTTATCCTTGGTAATATTCATGTCAATATTCTGAATACCTAGTTCCAACAACTCCTGTCGGCTGTAGCCCAGCATATTGGCGGCGGCTCTATTGACATGTATAATCCTGGTATTATCGAGCACGGGGGCGTTCTTTGTCCAAATAATAGGATACGCACACGAATCAACGGCATATTGAGTCAACAGGAGTTTTTCCTCGGTCTCCCTCAGAAGTTCAGCTTGTCTTAAAATTTTTCGATTCTGCGCTTTTAATTCCCTGTTGTATTTTCCCAGGGTGTAATACCGAAAAAGTAAAATTACGACACCAATGGTTACAAAGGAAAAAACTTGCCAGAACAGCCTGTAATCAATACTTTTTTCATATTTTACAGATATCCAGCGATTGAGAATTTGTTGGTGTTCCCCCTTATCAATGGTGCCAATAACTTTATTAAAAATAGAAAGCAAAAGCGGCTGATCGTTCCTGGTGGCAACACCAAGTTCCCATCGTTCATCAAATTTCCCTACAATTTTAAGTTCATCCGAGAAACCTTTTTGAATACTGCTGCTGACCGTGGCCAGTGTACCAATAAAGCCATACATTTCACTCTGACTAACAAGACTCAGTCCCTCATCAACGGAGGCCACGTCCATAATCTGCATTGCCGGATACTTGTTGCGCAGGAGCTCACCAAAGGCATAGCCCTCTACAACACCAAGCACCTCGTCCTTAACGGAGCTAAGATCTGCGATAAATAATTCATCGTTCCGGGTCGCAAGTACTAGCGGAATGGATAGATATGGGTGGGTAAAATCCATATAGGTAAGGCGTTCAGGAGTTGACATTGCCAATGAAAAAATGTCACATTTTCGTGCTTTGGCATAGTCGATACTTTCACTCCAGTTCTTGGTCACGACGAGAACAACAGGAATACCAATCTTTTTTTCTATCAGGCTAAAATAGTCTGCGCTCATTCCCACATGCTGACCTTTTTCAATCTTTTCAAGTGGCATCCAATCAGGATCCACACACATGGTGATCTCTTTTTGGGTCCTAAGAAAATCATCTTCTTCTTCAGTGAAGCTAACGACAGAGGTTGTGTATCCGTTTTCCTGATTTATAGTTGCAGCAGCGTCACCTGCATAAGCAGATTCAGCCCAGGGAAAAAGACCAGAAACTACAACCATGAAACATACAAGGCAGAGAGTGCAGATTTTTTTTATTAAAGGGAACACTATGATATACCCGTCGATTAATTTATGAGAAAAAGAATCCTATCAGTCACTGTAATTGATAATATGATATGTAAACTGCAGTGTCAAATTTGGACACAACTCTAAAAATCTTTTTCCAGTTTCTAAAGAATTGTAACATGGAGACTTGACTCACCTTACCATCGACAGAGAAGAGTGCCCGGCCTGATCAACTATTGGTGAATAACACTTTTATAGCTTGAATAATCTTGACGCCATCTTTATGGTTGTGTATAAAGGCGTCTCGAAGAAGTTTGTGTGCATTCGATTTGTTTTTTTTAACCAACTTCTCTACACATAAGCCCTTCAGCCAATCTTAAATTTCGTTTTGATAGTCGGGTCCTGTACAATTCAGGATCATGAACTCCGCCAGGTCTGGAAGGAAGCAACGGTAATGACCCCCTGAGTGTGTTACAGGGTCCCGGCTATCATCTTTTTTCAATTATCATTTAACTCACCAACCCTAGGTAGGTCTTCTTTTATGTCCTATTTGGTTCTTGCCAGAAAATCACGCCCCCAGGATTTCAATCAGGTTGTAGGTCAAACCCCGGTTGTAAAAACTCTACTAAACAGTATTGTCAGGGATAGAATTGCCCATGCAATATTATTTTCAGGCGTTCGTGGAGTCGGGAAGACCACCCTTGCCCGTATCATGGCAAAAGCAATTAACTGTGAGCACAAAAGAGAAGGCAATCCCTGCAACAAATGTCAATCCTGCACCGAAATAACGAAGGGTTCATCCCTTGATCTTTATGAAATTGACGGTGCCTCCAATCGTGGCATTCAGGAAATTCGTGAACTGAAAGAAAAAATTCGCTTTCTCCCCACTTCATCCAAATATAAAATTATCATTATTGATGAAGTCCATATGCTCACCACAGAGGCCTTCAATGCCTTGCTGAAGACTCTGGAAGAACCGCCTGATCATGTCTTTTTTATATTTGCCACCACGGAATTGCACAAGATTCCCATCACCATCCTTTCCCGTTGTCAGCGCTATGAATTGAAGCGAGTCCCAACTGAAGATCTCAGTGCCCACTTTCACAGTTTATCAGAAGCTGAGGGAGTAAACATTGAAACTGCCGCCCTGGATCTTATTGTCAGGGAATCTGAAGGATCTGTTCGTGACGGTCTTAGCCTGCTCGATCAGGTTTTTTCATACGGTGAAACAAACATAACAATCAATGATGTTATCGAGGTTCTGGGACTGGTGTCGCGTGATATCATTCTTACAATATCCAGGGCATTGCTGGACAAAGACGCTGGCGCAGCACTTCGGTCACTTGAAGAGACGTTCGCCTTTGGTGTGGATCTGAAACGGTTTACCACTGACCTGTTAAACGCTTTTCGTACTCTTATTCTCTGCAAGATTGACGGCTGTCAGGAACTGATCGATATCCCGGCACAGGAACTTGCACTATTCAAGGAACTTGCGGATCAGCATAGTCACAACAGTATCCATATGAAAATGAACCTGCTTATGCAGGGTGTGGAAGAGATGCGTTATTCATCGCAGCCAAGACTTTCCCTTGAGAGTACTTTTTTGCGGATTATTCAGTCTTCAGATGTGGTGCCGGTCTCCAAAATTATTGCGAAACTCGACTCCCTTCTAAAGGGGACCTCCCCTCCGCAAACAGCATCACGTCCTCCTGCTGAGAAAAAAAAAAATCCTGAGAAAGCCGCAGTAACGGCTCCACCTCCAGAAGCAATTCCCAAGACAGAAAAAAAAACCGAAAAACCACCACTGCCCCCAAGACAATCTGAACCTACTCCTCCCCTGCCTGCGGAACAGCCACCGCTTCCCCGGGAAAGCCAAAGTCCACCGCCACACAATGAAACCAGACCCGTCCCCCATCCACACCAGCGTGATGTGCGTCGAGACTGGCCCGGATTTATCGAACATGTAAAAGATAGAAAAGTCTGGATGGCACAGGACTTACAGCGAACAGAAAGAGTAATCGAAGTTGATGGAGAGCTGCATCTCCGCTATGCCGATCAGGCAAACTGCACCCTGCTTTGCCAAAAGGAAAATGTAAAACTCCTTACTGAATTCGTCCTCGACTTCTTCCAAAAAGATCTGAAACTCCGTTTCATAACACCTGATAAAATTGAAGGAAAAGATACGGATAATAACGATAGCCCCCACAAACTCAGACAGAAACTTGCCAACGACCCATTGGTACTCATGGCCACTGAAATATTTAATGGACAGATTGGCGATATTCGTGTCGGACCTCGGAGCAGATAATACTTGCCAGAGTAATGATGAATTCTTAACGTAATATCGGAAACAAAAAACAACGACCTTCTCAAATACTCACGATAACTATCAGGAACAACTTATGGATATGAACAGCATCATGGCACAGGCTCAGCAAATGCAGCAAAAAATGGCCACCATTCAGGAAGAATTAAAAACAAAAACCGCTACGGGTACTGCTGGCGGTGGAATGGTCACTGTGACAGCCAACGGAAAAAGTGAAATTCTCTCAATCGAACTGGAAAATGAGATCATAAGCATCGAAGACAAAGGGATGCTTCAGGATCTCATCACTGCAGCAACAAACGATGCCCTGCGTAAAGTAAAGGCAATTGGTAAGGAAGAAATGGCAAAACTCACAGGGGGTATGAACATCCCAGGTGTTTCCAATTTGTTTTCCTAATGGCCCCTATGCACGCCTTCACCCTAAAACCCTACAGCCTAAATAAGCCATGTCTCCACAGGTAGTTCCTCCAGCACTGGATCGGTTGATTCAGAATCTCACAAAGCTTCCGGGAATTGGGGAGAAAACAGCCTCCCGGCTCGCCCTGAACATCCTCAGACGTCCGGCAGGTGAGGCTCGGGAACTTGCAGGTGCTTTAAATGATCTTCATAGCTCGATACAACTCTGTTCCAGCTGCTTCACTTTTTCCGAAAGTGACCCATGTGTGATCTGTAGCGACCATAAGCGAGACCCTTCACTCATCTGTGTTGTTGAGCAACCCGGTGATTTGCTTGCCATAGAAAAAGCAGGTGTTTTTCTCGGCCACTACCATATCCTTCATGGAGTACTTGCTCCAATGGATGGGATTGGACCTGCCGAAATAAAGGTCACGGAACTTGAGGCACGATTAAACAGTGGAATCGTCAAAGAAGTCTTCATAGCTACCAGTTCAACAGTACCCGGCGAAGCCACTGCCAACTACATCATAGACAGGCTCCAAAAAAAGCCGATTCTTGTGACCCGCCTTGCCTGTGGCATTCCAATGGGCATGGATATAAAATACGCCGACAAACATACCCTGGCCAGAGCCATTGAAAGCAGGCGAAAAACACACTGATTTCATCCTCGCATTCAGGCGTTAAATCTACTTATTTTTTCTTGACAGAAGTACTATATATTGGTAATTGACACTGTTCATACTTTCTTTTTTACTTATATAAATAGAAAACTCAGTAAAAGAGAATACTAAACAGGCGCGTAACTCAGCGGGAGAGTGTCACCTTGACATGGTGGAAGTCGGCGGTTCGAAACCGCCCGCGCCTACCAGAATGATCTGGCTAAAGTTTATACGGACAGGGATTTACCGTATTGATTTTAGCCTTTGCTTTTTTTTATATATTTAGACCTGACTTATGACCGACATTAAGATTGCCATAGAAACCGGGGAAGCAGTTACAATGCCAGCTGCAACCACTGTGGGAGATGCCCTTTCAGAATTGTTGTCTAATAAACAACGAAAGAGGACTGTTGCTGTAACCCTTGATGAGCAGATCCTTGATCTTTCGACCCCGCTAAATAGCGATGCATCGCTTGGTCTGATACAGATCGGCTCCGATGAATCACTGGCAATCTTGCGTCATTCTACTGCCCATGTAATGGCTGAGGCTGTACGGGAGCTATATCCCGAAGTCAAAGTAGCCATTGGTCCTGCCATCGATGACGGTTTTTACTACGATTTTGAACGAAGTGAAGCCTTTACTCCAGATGATTTCGAGCAGATTGAAGCCAAAATGACAGAGATTGTCAGAAAGGCTCTGCCCTTTACTCAAAGTCTAATCAAGAGTTCCGAGGCAATCGAGCGTTTTGAAGCCGAGGGTGAAAGATATAAAGTCGAACTGATCCAGGATCTTGATACTGAATCGGTGACTCTTTATCAGCAGGGATCATTTACCGATCTTTGTCGCGGCCCACATGTTCCAAACACCTCCTGGATTAATGCCTTCAAACTGCAGCGAGTTGCGGGTGCCTATTGGCGTGGTGATGAAAAGAACACCATGCTGCAACGCATATACGGAACAGCCTTTTTTGATAAAAAGGCCTTGAAGAAACATCTCAATATGCTGGAAGAGGCCAAGAAAAGAGATCATCGCAAGCTAGGGAAAGAGTTACAGCTCTTCACTATGCAGGATGAAATCGGTCCAGGCCTTGTCCTTTGGCAACCCAAGGGCGCACTACTTCGCAAACTTATCGAAGATTACTGGAAGGACGCTCATTATCGCAATGACTACGACCTTCTTTACACCCCACATATTGCACGACAGGATCTCTGGAAGACTTCCGGGCATCTTGATTTCTACGCAGAAAACATGTACTCTGCTATGGACATCGACGGTGTCAGCTACCAATTGAAGCCGATGAACTGCCCGTTCCATATCGGTATTTACAATAGTAACAAGCGCAGCTATCGTGAGTTCCCTATTCGCTGGTGCGAACTTGGAACAGTATATCGCTATGAGCGTGCTGGTGCCCTGCATGGTCTACTCCGGGTACGTGGCTTTACTCAAGATGATGCCCATATCTTCTGTATGCCTGAGCAACTCGAAAATGAAATTTTTAATATTCTTGATCTGAATCTTGGAATTTTGAAAACATTTGGTTTTGACCAGTACGACATTTATCTTTCAACACGACCTGACAAATATGTCGGAACGGATGAAAACTGGGAAGAATCAACGGAAGCACTGAAACTGGCCCTTGAGAAAAAAGGTCTGGAATATAAACTAGATCCCGGTGAAGGTGTCTTTTACGGACCCAAAATTGATATCAAGATTAAAGATCAGTTAGGTCGTTCTTGGCAGTGTTCCACCATACAGGTTGACTTTAACCTTCCCGAACGTTTCAAGATGAGCTATACGGGCAGTGACAATCAGGAACATCAGCCCATCATGATTCATCGTGCGCTTATGGGCTCGCTTGAACGTTTTATTGGTATCCTGATTGAACATTATGCTGGTGTTTTTCCACTCTGGTTTGCACCAACTCAGGCCAGGATCATGAACATTACCGATGCCCAGGCTGATTATTGTGAAGAGGTTTCCAGCAAACTTCGTAAGGCCGGTGTCCGGATAGAAAAAGATTTGCGCAATGAGAAGTTGAATTATAAGATCAGAGAAGCACAGATGGAAAAAATCCCGTATATGCTTATCATTGGTGACAAAGAAAAAGAGAATGGAACTGTTACCGTAAGACTGCGCAATGGAGATAATATTACCGATATGTCCATAGATGACTTTGCTCAAAAAGTAGCAGATGAATGTTTTGAAGGACGCGGCATATAAAGTTACAGGATTCAGTATAAAAATAGTATTAGTAGATCACTTAAAATTCGTCATGTTTTAAGATGATCAATTGCAATTCCTAGTTCAGGAGGTAGTAATATTAAACGTCGAGGAAAAAGAGCCCCGGTTCAACGTGAAATAAAAGTAAAAACCAACGAGGCAATTCGGCACGCCGAAGTTCGCCTTATTGGAAGTGATAGTTCCCAACTAGGAATATTCAGCGCAGCAGAAGCACTTGAAAAAGCCTACGATGAAGGACTAGATCTCGTAGAAATATCAGAAAATGCAACCCCACCTGTCTGCAGAATAATGAACTATGACAAGTTCAGATACGAACAGGCTAAAAAGATCCAGGATGCAAAGAAAAAACAGACCACTGTTGAGACCAAAGAAATTAAGTTTCGGCCAAAAACAGACGAGCATGATCTGAATTTCAAAATTAATCACGTTAAGAAATTTCTTGGTCAGAAGAATAAAGTAAAACTTACCATGCGCTTTCGTGGACGAGAAATCGTCTACTGTCAGACCGTTGGCCTGGAAGCCATGAATAAAATAGCAGCATCCCTTGGGGACGATGCAGTCATCTTGCAAACGCCCAAAATGGAAGGTCGCCAGATGGTCATGTTTGTTGGTCCCAAGGCCTGATTCCATATACGAACAACGAACGATATAAACAATTAATAAAATGACATTCCCTGTTACAGGATAAGGAGTAATTACAATGCCTAAAATGAAAACTAAAAGAGGCGCAGCAAAGCGTTTCTCAAAAACCGGTTCTGGAAAAATTAAACGTTCCAAGGCTTTTACCAGCCATATCCTGACCAAGAAATCCACAAAGAGAAAGCGTAACCTGCGCAAATCTGGACTTGTTGATCCATCGAATGCATCTACAATCAGAAAGATTCTGCCTTACCTGTAAGCCATCTCCGGATGCCTACAAGCAGGAACAAATAGAAAATTTACAAAGAGCACAGAACACCAGAGGAAGATCTCCTCTGATTTAAAAGGAGTATTAAGATGCCACGCGTTACTAGGGGCTTTAAAGCCCGCAGAAGAAGAAACAGAGTCCTGAAACTTGCCAAAGGTTACCGAGGTGGAAAGTCCCGTTTGTTCCGCACAGCTACGGAGGCCGTCGATAAGGCTCTCTGCTATGCATACCGTGACAGACGTACCAAAAAACGTGATTTTCGTCGTCTTTGGATCACCCGCATCAGTGCTGGTGTCAAGATGAACGGAATAAACTATTCCCGATTTATTAGCGGATTGAAAAAGGCTAATATAGATCTGGATCGTAAAGTTCTTGCCAATATGGCCATTCTTGATGCCCCGGCTTTCACCAAAGTTGTGGATCTTGCCAAAGCGGCAAATGCCTAAGGCAAATATCTTCTGACATGCAATGTCGCCTGGACTAACTCCATCCGGCATTAATTAGATATTTACAGTGTGCCGGTTTCAATTTTATTGGAACCGGCACACTGTTTTAACGAGTACCTCTTTTAAAAGATTGATCATGCAGCAAGAAATTATCAACTTACAGACTCAGGCAACGGAAGAACTGGTTGCCATTAAAAGCAGCAGTGAACTGGAAGAATTTCGTATCCGTTTCCTCGGCAGAAAAGGTCAATTTTCTACCATCATGAAGGGCCTTGGCAAGGTTTCCAAGGAAGAAAAACCTCTTCTTGGTCAGATGGCCAACAGTGCAAAAAAAGAAATTGAAGCACTCTATGGTGACAAGCAGAAGACTCTGTCAACCGCACATAACACCTCTTCTCTGCTCGATGCGTCCATTGATCTCACCCTTCCCGGCCGTAAACCGGAAACAGGTAAACTGCATCCTGTAACCCAGATCATGAACGAAGTCTGCTCCATCTTTGAAGGCCTTGGCTTTTCGGTTGCAGAGGGGCCCGATGTTGAACATGATCACTACAATTTTGAAGCACTCAATATTCCGGCCCATCATCCAGCTCGGGATATGCACGATACCTTTTATGTCAGTGATTCAATCCTGTTGCGAACCCACACCTCTCCCATGCAGGCAAGAATTATGGAAACACAGCAACCACCACTTCGGGTCATTGCACCCGGTAAGGTGTACCGCTGTGACTCCGATATCACCCACACTCCTATGTTTCACCAGGTAGAGGGCTTTCTTGTTGATCGTGGCGTCTCCTTTGCTGACCTAAAGGGTGTCCTCACCATCTTCACCCAAAAGATGTTTGATAAAGATCTTGAGCTCAGATTCCGCCCCAGTTTTTTCCCCTTCACCGAACCTAGTGCTGAAGTTGATATCGCCTGTGTTATTTGTAACGGAAAAGGATGCCGGGTATGTAAACGTACAGGATGGTTAGAAATCCTTGGTGCTGGAATGATTGACCCTGAAGTGTTCAAAATGGTCGGCTATGATCCTGAGCTATACAGCGGTTTTGCATTTGGCCTTGGTATTGAACGAATCGCTATGCTTAAATATGGTATTGATGACATTCGCCTCTATTATGAGAATGACCTTCGTTTTCTTTCTCAATTTTAGTGCATAGAAAATGTTTGCTTTGTGTCTTCAAAAGAATACCAAGAAGACACCTGTAAAAGCCAACTTTGCATATTCTGGCTTTAGATCATCAGTTCAATTCTGTTTTATAAATTAGAGAAATCCCATGAAGTTTACCCTTGATTGGTTAAGAGAATACGTCGATACCGGAGATTTAAGCCCGGAAGTCCTTGCAGAACACCTGACCATGCTTGGTCTGGAAGTTGACAGTGTAACCCCGCTCTTCCCTGAGCTGCAACCATTTAAAACAGCCAGAATAGTATCGGTGCAACCTCATCCCGATGCTGACAAACTGCAGCTTTGCGAAGTTGCAGTTGGTGAAGAAACCTTTACCATTGTCTGTGGCGCCCCTAATGCCCGCAAAGATCTGGTGACTGCCATAGCACTGGTAGGAACCGTGATGCCGGATGGAACCAAGATCAAGGCCTCTAAAGTTCGCGGAGTCAAATCTTCCGGTATGCTTTGCTCTGAACGGGAACTTGGACTGAGTGATTCCCACGCCGGAATTATGGAATTACCATCAGGAACCGAACATGGCATTTCATTGCTCAATGCCCTTGGTATGGAAGATCTGCTCATTGAAGTTGACCTGACTCCAAATCGTCCTGATTGTGCGTCTGTTATTGGTATAGCAAGAGAAGTAGCAGGAATCACCAGAACCGAGCTCAAACTGCCGGTGGAACCAGCAACACTTGATCACAGTAACCAATATTTCTCTGTTGATATTGAAAGTTCCGATTACAGTCCCCGCTATGCAGCAAGACTCATCAAAAATATCACAATCGCGCCCTCTCCATGGTGGCTCCGTAAGCGTCTTCTTTCCATAGGGATGCGCCCGATCAACAATGTTGTAGATATTACCAACCTTGTGATGATGGAATATGGTCAGCCATTACATGCCTTTGACTATGACAAGCTTTCAGGCAAACAGATTATCGTCCGACACCCCAAAAATCAAGAAAAGTCATTTACCACACTTGATGGCCAGGAAAGAACATTAGAACCTGATACGCTCATGATATGTGATGCTAAAGAACCCATAGCAATCGCCGGTATCATGGGTGGTATGAATTCTGAAGTGAGCGTCGACACCACATCCATTCTTCTTGAAAGCGCCTGTTTTAACGCTATTTCTGTTCGCAGAACTGCACGTAGGCTTAAGCTTGCCACGGAAGCTTCCTATCGTTTTGAACGTGGAGTTGATCCAGGTGGCTGTGTTACTGCAATGGAACGTGCGATTTCTCTCTTTTGTGAAGTCGCCGGCGGTGAAGCAGTTGCTGGAGGTGTTGATTATTATGGTGGTGTTCGCCCTCTCAATTCACTGAAACTACGCATTTCACGAACTTCTGCACTCCTTGGTATTGAGCTCGATTATGATAAGATTGCAGACGTTCTTCAATCCATCGGAATTCGCTGCAAACCAAAAGATGACAATACCCTTTGGGTTAATCCACCAACCTTTCGTATCGACATTGAGCGTGAAGTTGATTTGGTTGAAGAAGTAGCACGGCTCATAGGCTATAATAACATACCAACCAGCCTGCCAACTGTCAGTCTCAGTTACCCGGAACAGGATTCGGGACGACAACTGCGTGATCAGACTTCGCATCTCCTTGCTGATATAGGATTTTTCGAAGCAATTAACTACAGTTTTGTTACTGAAAAACATCTCTCCATGATGCAGCTTGCTGATGATGACAGCAGACGTTCTCAGGTCCAACTTCTTAATCCTCTGAGTGAAGAACAGTCTGTTATGCGCACCATGCTCCTTCCAGGACTCCTTGAAAACCTGAAAAGGAACATCAATTTTCAGAAAAATTCTGTCAAACTCTTCGAATTTGGAAAGGTTTTTACCCCACAGGGCGAAAATGAACAACCAATCGAGAAAGAAAGACTTACCTGTATTCTTTCCGGGAAACGCGCTGGACAAAAATCCTCACTGTATGCTAACGAAGACAATGTTGATATCTTTGACGCAAAGGGAACTGCAGAGCTCCTCCTTCAAACAATTCGGCTCCATGGATGCGGTACTGATGTGATCACATTCCGCACTCCCCAGGAAAACGAAGGCGATGTTTTTGTTGATCCCTCACAGTGTCTGATTCTTGATTCTAAGCAGGGAAGAGTTGGACAAATCGCAAAACTTCTTCCCGTTGTTGCTAAACAATTTGGTATCAAGCAGGACGTTTTTTTCATTGATCTGGATTTTGAGTTTCTTTGCAGCCTGAAGGCTGTTACTAAAATTTTTTCAACATTACCTGTTTTTCCTGCTGTTAAAAGAGATATTGCTCTTCTTGTACCAGTTTCCGTCAGGGCAGGAGACCTCCTTAACACCATCCGTGAAAGTAAAGAGAAACTCATTGAACATTGTGAAATTTTCGATGTATATCAAGGAAAACCACTTGATGATGGAATGAAAAGTGTTGCTATCTCTGTAACCTATCGCTCACCGACAAAAACGCTGACAGAGAAGAATGTAAATAAATCACATATAAAAATTATAAATTCACTGACCTCCAAATTTAATGGAAGTCTAAGAGAAGGTTGATATGAATAAAGGAAATCTTACCCGCAAAGAGCTGGCCGAAGCACTCACCACCCAACTTGGATACTCCCAGAGTACCTGTTCAGAATTGATAGATACTTTTCTGGATAGAATGAAAGACAAACTGCTGGATGGCGAATCCATTAAATTCGTCCATTTTGGTACCTTCAACGTCCGGGATAAACAACCTCGCCGTGGCCGTAACCCAAGAACCGGAGAAACCATCACTATCAAACAACGGCAGATGATTTCATTTCGCCCCAGTAAAAAAATGCGGGAACAGGTTAACGAATAATTTTTCAAATAGGGGAATCTGTAACTGAATGAGCATAGATATTCCAGACAAGCTCTATTTCAAAATCGGCGAAGTCAGCAAACTGGCTTCTGTGGCTCCCCATGTACTCAGATATTGGGAAAGCGAGTTTAAAGAAATACAACCTAAACGCGCCAACACAAATCAGCGACTCTACCGACGTGACGATGTTAAAATTGTCTTGTTGATAAAGTCGCTTCTCCATGAACGGGGATACACCCTGGCCGGAGCCAAGAAATATCTTGTTGCCGGAAACGTTGATCAACCGGTCACTCAAGAAGTAAATGTACCGGGCCATCTTGGAGCAATAAAAAAAGAACTTCTAGCCGTAAAAGATCTGCTAAAAGAAAAAGAGTAACAAGAAGTCACATTAGCTGTCGACCATTCATTGACAGCCTCCCTGCTCCATGGTAAAAAGGATCAAATTTCGGAACGTAGCGCAGCCTGGTAGCGCACTTGTCTGGGGGACAAGTGGTCGGAGGTTCGAATCCTCTCGTTCCGACCAGTATTACAGGCACTTAGGTTTATGACTTAAGTGCCTTTTTTGTTTTTGGTAACAACTTGGTAACACGGGATGAGTTTTTCCATATAAAAAATAATACCCTTCTGTAGTAATTCAGATCCAATCAGCACCATCCATACAATAATCAGCAGATCCAGGAATGTTGATCCAGCTTAAATCAAGATATACTCACCCCTGAACACCTTCTTCACTCACATCCAAATACTGAAGCATATACGCCCCTGTAACGAACAAACATAACTTTCCCATACCAATACATACCAGACAACGAAACAACGCTTAAACCTCACCAAATAGCTCTACATGAACCACCTCACAGTAACCTCACACCTATAACTCAATATTACTCACATAAACTCCATTATCCTTTCCATACCTGAACCAAGAACAGATACGTACCATCCTGAAGGGATATACTGGCCTCACAGCAATGTTTAGAATATTCTGATACCAATACATGGAAATATCTTAATGTTGTCCTACAGCCTTACAGAATCCTGATATCATTGGAACCAATAACAAACAGATATACTTTGATTGATATGTATCACTCTGAAGCCATATGCTTGCCATAGAGCAATGATTAAGCTCCAGGCATACCATTGCATAGGGAACCATGAAAC
>CAZIDU010000068.1:0-24927 GCA_964538055.1 uncultured Desulfocapsa sp.
GGCCTGCTACTGCCAAGCTTTATTTGAATTTACAGAAAGAATGGTACACTAACTACTGTTGATTATTGTGAGTGATGGTCAGATGGAAAAGAGTACAGGGCATATCATCAGGAAACATCTCAACTAATGTGATCAGTGAAGTGGTTATGGTTGCCAATGGCTCCTTAAATATCATAGAGTGAGTGATACCAGGAAACTGGGTGTACTGTTCAAAGGTACTGATTATTATTGTGGTGTTATCGATATAGGGTAAATATCATATGGATAGTATTGGCGAGGACCTCTTATATAAATAAATCTATGTCAATCCCGTTAAAGCAGTTTCAGGAAGCCAGAGAACGGCTGAAAACAATTATCAAGCCAACCTCGCTTATTTATAGTGAGTTTTTGAGTGAAGAATATGAAGCCGACATTTATATCAAGCCGGAAAATTTGCAACGTACCGGTTCTTTTAAAATTCGTGGGGCTTTTAATCGAATTGCCGGCCTTTCACCGGAACAACGAAAACATGGTATTGTAACTGCCTCTGCTGGAAATCATGCCCAAGGGGTCGCTCTTGCGGCGCAGTTCTTTTATAACATCGATTCACAGTGTTGTGCTCGGGCCACGATTGTAATGCCGGAAACGACGCCGTTAATCAAGGTTGAGGCCACAAAAAAGCTTGGGGCCGTGGTTATTCTTCACGGTGACAATTATGATGAGGCTTATGCTGAAGCCCGTCGCATTGAAAAAGAGTATAGCTCTGTCTTTGTTCATCCTTTTAATGACCTTGAGGTGATTATCGGGCAGGGAACCATTGGCCTGGAGATTCTTGATGAGTGCAGCGATGCTGATCTGGTTTTTGTTCCTGTTGGCGGTGGTGGCTTACTTGCCGGGGTTGCTGCGGCAATCAAAGCGGTGACCTCTTCGGTACAGGTGATTGGTGTAGAACCTGATGGTGCTGCCGGAATTACAGAGTCGCAACGTGTGGGATCTCTGGTTGAACTCGATTCTGTGGACACCATTGCCGATGGCGTTGCAGTGAAAGCGTCAGGGGATCTCTGTCTTGAAATTATTCAAGACACAGTCGACGGCATGGTGACAGCACCGGATACTGGGATTATGCAGGCACTTCTCATTCTAATGGAGCGCCAGAAGCTCGTTGCAGAAAATGCCGGAGCACTTAGTGTTGCAGGGCTTGCCCATTTTGACGTAAAGGGGAAGAAGGTTGTTTGTCTGGTGAGTGGTGGAAATATCGATATACTCACACTGTCAGAGATGCTCAACCGTGGCCTTGTGTCCCGTGGCAGGTTGTTTAGCTTTGCCGTGGAACTTCTGCATAAACCGGGAGAGTTGCTGAAGATCTCAACTATTCTAGCCTTACACAATGCAAATGTTGTTAAACTTGACCACGATCAGTTCCATAATCCGTCACGTTTTAAAAGTGTACGTCTTGATGTAACTGTTGAGACTAATGGCTGTGCACATGTAGAAAAGCTCGTTGCTGCTCTTTCTGAGGCCGGTTATAAGATTATTTGAAAGCCGTCTTGCAAGTTAATCAACTTCTGCGACAACAGCCATCTTCACCAGAACATCTTTGGGAAGACGAACTACTTCAACAGTTGAGCGTGCAGGTTTATTGGTGAAGTATTTTTAATAGATTGTATTAATGGCGGTAAAGTCATTCATATCTTTCATGGATAAGCCTATTCTGAAAGATTTGCGAGACAGTGAACTTATTGGTATCAAATGAGATATCCAAAGCTAATCAAGAGAATTGTCTTGTGGGTTCCCTTGGATTTCTTGTATTCTAGATTTTAACTGATTTTGATTAACTGTGAGTGGGTATAAGGGAAAGTCGAAGCTCTTTTTTTTAAAATTAACGGCAAAAGCTGGATCCATGCTAAATTTGAAGAAAAAATTTCTTTATTATGCACTGCTCGTTATCATTTTTACGGCAACAGCACTTTGTTTTCTTTTTTTTCAAAAAGCAGAAAGAGAGAAACTTTATCTGGAAGAAGCCACCACCCAGCAGCGTTATCAGCTCACGGCTCTTGTTTATTCTCTTAATACAGTCGCAGATGCACTCTTTACCAATATTCTCAACAAAGAAGAGGTGCTATCCATTGTGGCCAAAGCCGGCAAAGGGAGTGTAAAGGAACAGCAGCGCCAGAGGGAACGCCTGTACTATACACTTCTTCCACTCTACCGTAACTTACGGGAGCAAAATAGTGCAAGCCTTCTTCATTTTCATCTGCCCGGCGGCTTCAGTTTTCTACGTTTCCATCGTCCCGCACTTTTTGGAGATAACCTTGAGGGTGTACGCCACTCTATTACCATTGTCAATGAAACCCACCAGGGGCTAAAAGGCTTTGAAGAAGGCCGGGTCTTCTACGGATTTCGCAATATATACCCTCTATTCTATCAGGGGGAGTTTGTGGGTAGCACTGAAATTTCATTTCCTTTTCTTGCCATCAGAAATATGGCTACCAGTATTTTTCCGGCCGTATACACGTTTATGCTGGAAAAAACTATTGTTAGTCAGGCTGTTCAGCCTAATGTCAAATCCATGTACAAAAAGTGCATGATTTCATCGCATCATCTGAAGCTGAAAGAGGTTGTTACCCAAACCAAGAAGGATTTGCCAGGACTTGGTCTTGTCTCTTTTGCCGCCTTGCAAAAATTAAACTTACAACTTCGTGAAAAGGTGGAGGAAAAACTCTTGCTGGGGCACGAATTCTCTGTTACTGCCAAGGTCCCAAAGGAAGGAAAGACCTTGCTTGTCACCTTTTTACCGGTAAAGAATGTAAAAGGAGTTACTGCAGCCTATTTCGTCAGTTACCGGGATGATAAAACCCTCAGTGATTCCCACAAGCGACTTAACCGGGTAATGTTCGGAGTCATTGTTTTTGCATCCTTTTTTCTAGCCGGAGGCTATATCTATTTTTGGCAGGAGCAAAAAAAGAATCTTTACGAAAATATGGCCATGACAGACCGTTTAACCAAGGTGGCAAACCGTCAACACTTCGATCTGATCTTTGATCAGATCATCAAAGAGGCCAAGAGAAGAAAAGAGATTTTTTCCTTTGTGTTGCTTGATATTGATGATTTCAAAAAGGTCAATGACACATATGGCCATGATGCTGGCGACAAGGTCCTCAAATTTCTCGCAGCGCTTCTGCAAACGAACACCAGAGAGCAGGATTTTGTTGCTCGTTGGGGCGGGGAAGAATTTGCCATTATTTTACCAACCACATCCGGGGAGCAGGCCTTCCATCTTTGCGAGAAGCTACGTTTTGTACTCCAGGAATCAGTTATCGAGACACCTGCTGCTCAATTAAAAATAAGCTGTAGTTTTGGGATTGCTGAATGCACTGAAGAGTCGGACCAAAATGAATTACTCACAAGGGCAGATAAGGCCCTATATCGTGCCAAACGAACTGGAAAAAATAAGGTCGTAACAGGGTAAGCGTGAAATTTGCCAAAAGTTGCTACTATCCATTGAAACCGCAATCCTTATCTTAAAGATACGCATAAAACAATTGACCGAAGCATGGCTGGAGGGTCTAGGACGTAAGATGCTTTGGGAGTTACCATGATTTTCTCCTTTAAATATAGTGGGTTCAATGCTGCGAATTACTTAGTAGTGTTTTTTTGAATCGCTCTCCACAATATACCACTGACACAACATGGCATCAGTATGCCAATTACACGATGTGAACATTTTATTCAAACATACAATGTAGTTGACGTGATATTTCTCTGTTCTTAATTCTTAACTCACCTCAATCAAACAACTTATGGCAACTTGATGCCAATTTAACACGGTAGAATAGTTTTTCAATCTCAAAAACATTTCACATTTGAGGGTGTAAGGCGGTAGAGATTCCCAAGATGGATGTCATGACGGCAAATTTGCCGAATTGTTCCTTGTGCGCCCCCTGCTTTGTCAATTTTCACATAACTTTTTGCAGTAAACTCGGCAAATTGGCCTTATTTTGTTTGCAAACACTCTTCGCAATCGTTAGCTTATTTTTTTCTGATTACCCACAAAGCTCAGCCACTCTTAAGAGCCGCTGTGGGATCAGCGGAGTCCTGAGGGCAACATAAGAAAATCTTGGTATTAACTGCCGTAGGTCAATTCTACGGTTAAAGCGATAACAAAATTCTGCAAGGTAACGAGAGAAATGTTTTTTACTCATTGCGTGAAAAGTACCATGCAGGGCTCTTTTCACATTAGCAATAATCGTGTTAACCCATTTGAAATCGGTAATCTTAACACTCTCGGGACCACCACCGGTGATGATTACCTTGTGGTTGAACCCTGCGTCATCAATACCATTAAAACATGGTAAGCCATCTGAGACAACTTGGGCACCAGTACAAAGATGCTTGTTGGCCCAATCTTCGATTGCTTCTTTGGAAAAAGATTTTACCTGGCTAAAGCGCATTTCAAGAGGGTGCCCTTGCTCATCAGTGGATACTGCTGCGACAAAAGGAAGTTTGCCGGTAGCGCCACGACCTCTTTTTCCATCGCGTCCCCCCCCCCAGTAGGCATCGTCTAATTGGACAAAGGTAGAAGCTAAAGGTTTATCGTCGTCACGCTCTTTCATGACTTGTTTTACCTTGTGTTTCATCAAGAGTGCTGTGTTGTAAGAAACGCCAATAATTTTTTTCAGGCTCAGTGCAGAAACGCTGACTTTTGATTGTGTGATGAAGTAAATGCCAAGAAACCAGGTACTCAGTGGTAGCTTGGTAGAGTCAAAGATAGTGCCAGCAGTGACAGATATTTGAGATTGACATCTGTTGCATTGAAACAGCCTTCTTGATTTCAAGCTGCAGTATTTATCATGGCCGCATCCAGGATATCTAAAGCCATGAGGACACCGCCATTGAAATAGGGCATTGCGGCATTGCTATTCAGAGCCATATTGAGGTAGGAATTCCTGCAAACTGAGACCTTGTTGGAATTGAATTTTATTTTTAGCCATAATCATCTCCTGTTTTATTTGTTTGGACATATAATAACAGAGGAGGGTTCTCACAGAGTAAGCACCCCCTGAAAAAATGGCTGATCTTTGTACGTAATCAGATAAAAAATAAAAACAGTGAATAAATGCAATTGAATCAGTTGCTCCAGCCAAAATATCTAATCATAGCCATCCCAGCTTCCCCAAAAAATGCTTTGCAAAATATTTATTTCAGTGTTTCAGTAAGTTACAAACAAACCCCATAGAGAAGAATAAGTCCAACCTGGGAGCCGCGGCTCAGTCCAACAACATTTTATCAGTCATCCCGCTCTTGTTTGTAAGCTTTGGGATATTCCTTCGAATCTCGGGGTAAACAGACTTCGTTGTATTTTTGAGGACGGGACGAATGATCAAACGCTCTTTGTTAGCATAACTAGATTAAAATGAGCCAAACTAAATACACGGAACAATTCCATATTTCTCAGCCAGTAGAGATATTGTTTCCTCTATTTAATGCTGAAGGCGAAAAATATTGGGTTCCAGGCTGGGATTACAAAAACATTATGGGTTCCACCGAGCTTCATGAAGACTATATTTTTGTAACCGAGAATCATGATCATGCGGCAAGCGATGCTATCTGGCTTGTGAAAAAGCATGATCCTGATTCATATTTTGTTGAATTTTATAAAGTTGAACCCGAAGAGAAAGTGGGCATCATTTCGGTTAAGTGCAATCCCACCTCAGGTTCAGAAACAAATGTAACTGTTTCTTACGAATACATTGCGTTGAATGAAAAGGGACGTGAGTTTGTAGCCAACTTTACAAGTGAGGAATACAACGAGTTTATTGGCGAATGGAAGCAGCTATTAGAGAAACACTTCAATGCGTCATGCTAACAAGCGCTGATGTGAGGCGTTAAGATAGCCATATCAAAGGTCTGAATATTTCATCATAGTCCCGACTCTACACTACTGTTGCTCTTAAGTTTTGATATTTCAGACAGTTGAACATCGATGTTCGGCTTTGGATTTGAGAGCATCAGGAAACATTTCAACTTTAATTTATCCTTTTTCTGTTAACCTTGCCATTAGCACTTTCATTCGCTACCACAAACTGACCACCACCTGCTTTTTTTGCACTATACATAGCTTTATCAGCTAAATGCAGCAGTTCTTTAATCTTCGTTGCATGTTGTGGCGCAAGAGCGACTCCAATGCTAACACTTGGTTTAAATATTGTATTGTTTAAAGCCAGAGGCTCAGAGATATCATGTAATATTCTCTCGGCAAGCTCATGGATTTCACTCTCTGCAGAGTCAAGATGATACATGATAACAAATTCATCCCCACCAATTCTTGCTGCTTCTGCATGGGATTGAGCAATCAGTTCGGATTGTCGGGATGAGGAGCTTATCCGATTTGAGACTTCTTTTAACAGCTGATCACCAGCTTCGTGCCCCAACGTATCGTTAACTGTTTTAAAATTATCTATATCCACAAGCATCAAAGTCAAGCTTGTGGATATGGAGCCAAGTTGCTCCATTAACAGCTCAGCACTTTGTTCAAATTGTCGGCGATTCGATAAATTCGTCAAGGGATCTTTATATGCTAGATTGTGCAATTGTGCATTTACTGCTTTAATTTCTCTTATCAAGATCTTGTTTTCCTCCTCTCTCTCCAGGGTGCTTTTTATATTGGAATAATATTGTTTTGCAACATAAACAATCAGCACTGTGTACACGGAAGCCATGAGCGAAAACTCTAACTGGTGATCCGGGCTGAAAAATAAACTCCAAATAACTATTGATAGCAAAATAGGAACACCAAATGCTAAAAAAACAGATAGGTACATTGCATTGGTAGCGAGACTAGCAGCAGGCATTCCAACCAGTACAATAAGGAGGAAAAGCTGAGAAAACAGCGGAGATGCAGGGTTATAACTTGTAATGAGCGATGCCCAGGCAAGCCCACCAAAAAATGCTCCAATTTGATAACCACGGGCAATCAATTTGGCGTTATCTTGAGTAATTTTACGTCGAGCGACAACGAGGTGGATGAACCGGGCAATGGCGATCACTGTAAAGATGATGATCCAACCGTCTATAAATGCACTTTTGGAATCGGGTTTTAGTACCCAATAAGCAAGAAGGGCAACTCCCTGTCCAGCAATGAGTGTCAGGGGTCCTTGACTCAATAACTGGGCTATTAATTTTTCCCGAATGAGAGGTTTATCTACTTTGAGAAATTGTTTAAGGGGGTGAATCATGGAGGGCTTTCCGGTTTCCGTTTTGTGTACAACAATGATCGTATGATGCCGATCTCTTCTGCAACTAATTTCTCAACACCCGTGTTGTAGCTCGTATGGTCAGCCAACCCTTAACAACGTATTTTTTTATTGCTACGAATCATGAGAAGATTTATAGACTATTCAATAAATTTTATAGCATTTTCACTATTGCTTTACCAGAGATTAAAATAAGGCGATGCTCGCGTTAATCCTCAATATTGCGACACTTAAGGTCTAAACTTTTTTAAATTCGAAAAGTCTAGATGCCTGTGAGGTTCTCATTTCTACCTCTCCTATTGTTCCGAGGACAATCCATTCTCGCTCATTGAGAAGAATCAGGAATAGGCTTTACTTGCAGCTTTTCTTAAATGGGTGAGATTGCCATCGGTCTCTTTTCGCGGATGTAGGTTGGTCTTTGTGCCATCTAAAATCCAGTAATGCCATTTTCACCTCGTCAATAAGATTGACTCTGTATTACCAGGTGTTATAGTAAGATGATGTATCATTTAATAACCAAAAAATTTGGTAAATGGGCGAAAAAGAAAGAACTCATCCCTCAAGACCTGACAAAATCTTTAAACGAAGTTATTAGTGGCACGTTCGAAACCTATCTGGGCGGTCACATATACAAAAAACGTGTCGCCAGATCTGGTAAGGGAAAAAGCGGTGGGTTTCGCACCATAATCTGTTTTAAACAAAACGATCGTGCTGTTTATGTGCATGGGTTCAGTAAAAGTTCAAAGGGAAATATCTCTGACAAAGAGCTTCACTCTTTAAAGGAACTAGCTGCTATCTTGCTCAACATGAATAACAAAGAACTAGAAGCGGCCATATTATCAGGTGCTTTAGTGGAGGTGAACAATGGGTAATTCAATCTTTGATTCAGTTAAAGATACGGTCACTGACTTGCATAACATCGGCCTGGTGGACGATGTGACAATGAAAAATATTGAAAGCCTCTGTATTCCAGAAGTAAAAGAATATGATGCCGCTCATATCGCCAAGCTAAGAAAGCGCTTGAGACTTAGCCAGGCTGCTTTTGCCCGGTTTCTGAATATCAGCCCCTCCACAATCAGACAATGGGAAATTGGAGCAAAAAATCCCAGCGGGGCCTGTCAGAAATTGCTGAACCTTGCTGATCAGAAGGGTTTGTCAGGATTAATGTAGCATTTCACCTATAAACACAAATGACGGTTTGATTTTTATAAAGATACAATATCAACACGTTACGACATGACTGAGTGACACATTAAACAAAAAAAGGGCATAAAGTATACCGAAAACACAATGTTTTAGTCGTTTTCTTGGCTTCTTAACGAAATGTTTACGCTCTATTATGTGATTTTTCAGTGAGTTACAAAATCCAACTGTCATTTGCGGTCATAGCATTTCACCAAGCGCGTAACCGAATTAAAAGGGACAGTGTTAAAATCAAGTAACACCTTTAGTTTCTGTAACTACAGATGTTTTAATTTTACTCTACCCCAGACCTCAATATTCTTCACCAGAATTTGGGCCTAACCACTATCCAACAGATTGTAATTGCTTCTCAAATCAGGCATAAGCTTTAATTGCGGTTTTACTTAAATTGGAAGGGTGGCCATTGGCATGTTCTCTTATGCGGATTCCTACTTCATATCTACAATATAGATTGGAGCCTTTGCCGCTTGATTTAGTATTTGACCAAGATTGCAAGAAAATTGAAAGGGGTAGCTTGGAGAACACATAGCGCTCTTACTTGTTGCAAGTAAATATGTTTTATTTTTTTACTCAACCCCCTTTAGTTACCAGGATATACCCGTTATGGGATTCTTTATCCTACCAAGTTCTATCACCAGTCAAGCTCAGCAAAGAAATATTTCCCACCACCATCGCTTATTTTACGCTGGGTAAGCAAGCCTCAGTTACACGGACCTCATTGGAGCCTCCATCACAGCCCGGACATACTGCTCCCGTCTTGTCCACCATTGGGCAGGAGTGACCCTTTTACCTTGAGCCGTAATTGTGACGGGTTTTGGTGTGCTGATGAAAATTGATGGTAAAAAACCATCGTCTGCGCCGATTTAACCGCTATTGACAATTAATATTTGCATACATACTTTATATTAAAAGTGATGGAGTAATGGCCATTTATTAGGAGGTTATCGATGAATCCTATAAGCAATGCAGCTCCCAACAACTATACGCAATATCAGACAAAAAACAATGCGGCACCAAAGCAGGCTGCAGAGTCGAACGAAAATGATAAGAAACTTGTAATTGAGATTACTCCCGGGGACAAAAATGTTTCTGAAGGCGATAAATCTCAAAATACAGTTCAAATTAAGGCTCAGGGACCAAATGCTGAGTTCAGCTCAGAATTAAGCAGAGAACAGCTCATGCAAGGGCTTACCAAGCGAATGTACCAGTAGGCTATTGGCGGAGTCACCGGTGGCGGCAATTCTCCGATAAAAAAGGCCGTTGTTTCGCAGTCCGTTGAAGATGGCACAGCTCTAGAATTAGCTCAGGCTAAACAGGCCCAAAACCTTATCAATACTTATGCAAACACAGTTAATAGATCGAATGACAACAGCAGTGGTGGAGGGAGTAGTAGTTCAAGTGGAGCTAGTAATAACAATGACCTAAGTAAGTTTATCGAGCTGCAACAACAAATGTTGAAGCAGGAGCTTTTCTTTTCCCGTGCTGAAAACTCCAAGCTGAATACCAAAGCCTAAAGTATAAACCCAGAAAACAGATCAAAGGCCAACTCCATCGGGTTGGCTTTTTTAATTTATGGAGTAAAGGGCAATCTTGATAAACGACACTATAGGAGGGCAGCTCCATGACGATGATGAAGAAAATAGGCGAAAGTTCAGATTTAACGGGGCGCCTGTGCTGCATCTTCCAGATATTGTGCGAAATCATCTGGAAATGCTTCTCCGTGGATGGTAAAAACTCTATCCTTTCCGGAAAATATACACGGCTCTGAAGGAGGATCCCTGGACGGTTCATATGTATATTTCTTACCAGCAGAACTCTTCATCATTTTTTAACCTTGTTAAATTATTCCCGCGTAAAATCGATTTAATAATTTGTTACTTCGCAGCCTGCCACCAAAAGCCCTTTATATGCTTATTGGGACACTGGAATAGTCAAAACAGGTGCAGCATTCTCATTTACCGAACTTGAGATACTCATCGACCAGAAAATTCGCAGGAGTCTAAATACAGCCTTTGTACTTGACCCATCTTTGAAGCTCGCAGAGCTCAACTTGGAGTTTGTATAATTCTTTTTCATACTTTTTATTGCTGAGTTTTATATTTTGCTTTGACATGGTTCTTTCCATCAATGGAGTTTGGGTGGGTGGAGTTACTTGTAGAGTCGGCAGTGGTGGGGCGGAGCTGACCGATCGAACACCTTGTGTCGCAGTAGTGCATAAGAAGGAACTCTCACCGCCTAATAGTGGTCCAAGCAGCATGCTGCTTAGACCACAAAGACGTATTATTTTTTCTTTTTACCCTTTTTTTTCTTCTTATTTTTTTTCACATCTTTGCCTTTTTTCTTAGCCATAATGATCTCCTGTAGAAAATGTTATTAATTACAGCCCAAACTCTGTTGTGCAAAATAACAGAGAATTTGCCATGTGATACACTTGTATTTCAAAAAGGGATGGAAAGGTTCATACTCTGGTGAGTGTAATAACTAATAAAGCAACGATGGTATCACACCAAAGTAGATCGAGCATAAACCTAGAAAAAACTACCCTTCTAAATTTAACTCATTCCCGCTCTTGACTGCTCGGCAGCTCTTCGAAGCTGCCTCCAAGGGCAAGGTGGAGATTAACCCGGTTGACCAGACGCTGGCCGGCAACATCTATTGCCGCTATGCGCGATGCGATCCATTTATTTTCAACAGTTAAGACATCAAGAAGAGTGATTTGACCAATTTCATACTGCTGCATGGTCTGCTCATATGCCTTTTTGTTTTCTCTCACTTCAACCTGTAAATACTCTTCTCGTTTGAGAAGATGTTCTTCAGCTGCCAGTGATTCTTCCACTTCTTTAAAGGCATTGAGGGCAGTCTGGGCATAGGCGGCAATGGCCCCTTCCTGTGCGGCCGTGGCTTTTTCCACTTCAGCTTCAATGGCCCCGCCAGTATAGAGAGGACCAAAAAGCCCGGCACTTAAGCCGGCGATTGCATCATTTATGGTGTTTAAACCGATACCAAGAGAAAATCTAAAACGGGGCAGATGAAGTAGCTCAGCCTCTTTTTGTTTGTAAAAAGCAGTTGCCACCCGGTTTTCGGCAGCAATCAAGTCAGGTCTTCGTTCCATAATCGCAGATGGAATACCAGTTGGAATAGGTGGAGGAACAGCCACAAGTTTGTCAGCTGTATCAAGGTCGGCAGAGGGGTAACGCCCAAGGAGAAGTTCCAGGCTGCGGAGTGCTTTTTCAGATGCTGATAATGCATCACGGCCGGCCTCTCCTGCAGAGGCTGCAGCCCCACGAGCCAAATGAACTTCCCGTTCTGTTCCTTTACCAATTTCCTGCATGGCCTCGGCTACTTCAACACGTTTTTGCTGGAGTGTAACTACATCTTCAGCAAATTGGTGCTGGAATTTTGCCGTGTTTGCCATAAACCAGCCATTAGATATAGCTGCCGCCAGCGATTGTCTGGCAAATTGATAATCAGCCACTGTTGCCGCTGTTTCTTGCTCAGTGCCAGCAATTTCGGTGCCAATACGACCCCAGACATCAGCTTCCCAAGAAATGGATAACCCACCGGCACCCCCTCCCTTGCCAGCACCAGAGCCTTCAAATTCAGTATCCGCATATCCGGCAGCATAACCGACTGTGGGTTTGAGACCCGCTTCTGCCTGCCTGGTCAACCCATTGGCCTGATCTACCTTGGTTTTGGCAATTTTAAGACCGGGATTGGCAGCCAGTGCCTCCTCAACAAGCTTTATCAAAGTCGGATCATTAAAACTCTTGATCCAGCCGTCATCCACAGTACCCTGCACAGCCTTTGCAGCAAAGTTATCAGGCACCCGCTCTTCCACAACCTCACCTTTAATGGATGCTGTTGCCTCCTCCTGGGTAGCCACAGGTCCTGAACAACCATGGAGGAAAAGCATTGTAAGTCCCGCCGCCACACCGTTGACAAGATAGTCTCTGCCATTCTTGATACTCATCATTTGTTTATCCCTGACTCATTAATGAAAATGTATAAAGTTACGCCAACTTTCCACGCGCAGTAATATTCTTCTCAAAATTTGAATATGGTGGGCATGATGACTGTATATTGCCACAACTGCGTCACTCCCCATTGGAATATAGAAGTCGCTCATATCCTGTTCAAATGTCAGAATTACGGGTATTAGCCCTGCAGGAAGCTGCTTTGATAGCGAAAACATATCTTTTCTTGAGGAAAGCTCACCTTCTGCAAGCGCTGGTAAGAGTCCTGCAACCTTGGCTTGAAACACCCTGCCTGGTATACCCGGATAGATAACCTCTGCCTCATTGCCAACTTCAATATTCTGCATGGGCTCTTGACTGAAACCAGCTATAAATACCTCAGTATCAGCATTTATAAAAGTCATCACCGGAGCCATGGGTAAGGGGACAGCCATTTGACCAGGACGTATCATGAGATGAGTAACAAAACCAGCGGCCGGTGCCCGAACAATGCAGCTGTCCAGATTGAACTGAGCCGTTTCCAACTGACCTTCAAGGCTCCTGACCTCTTTTGCGTACAGATCAATATCAAATTTTGCGCCACCTGCGAGTTTGACAAGTTTTCGGGAATCTTCCAAACGCTTTCTGGAGAAATCCAGCTGGGCTTGAAGTGTATCCACCTGACCTTGATAAGGAATGGGATCAATCTTGAACAGAATATCCCCCTTTTTCAAGGGAACATTGGTCTGAACCGGGATCTCAATCAATTTTCCACGGACATTGGAAACAATATCGGTTGAGATAAAATAGCTCCTGGCAACCTTGGACGAAGGATGGAAATAGGCCATGCTCATCAATATGGTTCCAAGCATAACCACAGCACCAAGAAATACTGTTGTTATTGTCCACTGGTTGACCGGAATTTTGAAAATCTTGATAATGGCCCAGCAAAAACCAAAGTAGATCGTGAGTAGTATCAGTTCCATGCTTATGCCTCCTTAGTTACTGATTTTGACTTTTGCTTAGGAGGAGCACCGTTTTGCTTCTCTTCAAGAGCGTCCACTCGTGCCTGTAAAGCAAGAAACGCAGCACTTTGTTCAACCGGAATATCGGATTTTGGTTTGTTGCTGCCATTAGATGACATCCCCCATCCTTTTTCCGGAACATACAGTGATGCCCATATCCACAGAAAGGGCCACAGCGCATGCATCAGAAAGAGACTGACCCAGCCTGCCGTATGAATCGCATGCAAATGCGGATGATTACGTTTTTTTGCAATGTTATATGGAATATCATGTATATATATAACCCCATACAAAAGAATAATCGCCACCGATATCAAGATACCCAATGCAACGAAATCAAGTCCCCTGCCATCCATGTAAATCTCCTCCTAAGGGAAAATATTTAAAATCTATTGAAATTTAAAAAATCCTGAATTTGAATATTACGTGCATACCCTCTATTTTTAAGACCGTTAATCTTGGTTCCATATTTCAAGATGAGGCATGTCAGCGAGTCTAAACTAAAAAGACTAAAATAATCTCTTGATGTTCTTTATGGCAGGGGGCATCGTTATTGGCCATGTTTAATTTTTATCTTTCCTCTAAGCATTGCCCTGTTTTCATGAGTTATTTTTCGAAGTTTTGTTTCGTAATCATCAGGAAATCGATATGTTTTCGCCACGCCATTGTTCCAATACTCCTCCAACCCACGTTCCAGAGGGTCTAGGTTGAAGAGAAGCAGCATAAGGACATCCATACTAACCCAGGGATTGTTGTACCAGGAATCGTGAGCCCTACCGAGATTGAGGGCGGCTGAGTCTCCAACGTCAAGAATATTGAGATATGGGGTATTCATCGCATCAAGAAATAATTGGCGCTCGTTTTCATTCAGTTCGGTATCATCAGGTCGACCAAGCCTTGAAACACCATTTTGCATGGCTGAAAGCTTGAGAACGGCGTCATTCCTGTTGAAATTTATGGTTGTCCTTTTAACAATATCCTTAAATTTAGAATATCGTTCTACAAATGGTTTGAAGGCGGTATCCGGGGATGCAAAGTATACTTCCCCTATGCGCAATCTCTTCCGCAAACTCTCACTCGATTCGTCAGGATATAAATCCCGTAAGTATGCGAGCCCTGGTGCTGCCACCTGTGCTCCTGCACTATATGCTAATATATTGATGCTTCGTGCCTTTGAGTGCGTCGCCAGGAGTTCGATCATTTCCGCAAAAGCAGGTATGGTTTTTTGGGCGTGAAGGACGTCAGTTTTGTATTTGAAGAGATTTTCAGCAGATGGCCATGAAAACGTCAAAACGACAGTATTGTGACCCGTAAAATGAAAAAATTGAGCTCCCTGAGCTGTAGCTCTATAAAAATTACAGTTTGCACCGTGAACATATACAAGAATGTCTTTGTCGAGTGTTTTGTCAAGAATTGTGTTTAGCTCATAAAAATAACCAGATTCCTGGGGAGAGATTTCTTCAACATCATTATTTATATCATGTGACGCTATTTCACGGGTATATTCACTGTGTAACAACAGATCCTTCGAACGATCAGTTTTTATAGATTCTTCAAAGAGTTCCTCCCAGCTCATACCTTCATCGCCAACACGGTGGACTGTCCAACCCAACCTGATTGTGTCAGAGGGGAAAATGCTGTACCTCTCTGATGAACCGCCTAGTTTAAGAGGCTTGCGGTTCGTTGCATACAGGGTGTACAGAAAATTTTCATCCTCCAGATCCTTGGTCTGTCCAAACAATTCACTTTCTGGCTCTATACCAAAAGGTGATGGCATCAGATAGACTTTTGGTTGGCATCCGGTTAGAAAAAGGAAACACGGTAGCAATAGGAAAAAGTACCTTTTAAAATTGGCAATCATAAGTGCTCTCATCCTGGTTGTATTTATCATTTTGGAAGTTAAGCAATGCCACACAATATGAACCTGGTACGACCTGCTATCGTGGGTCTGTTCTTCCCGATATCGGTAGTGGTGTTCGTCTGCACTGACGACAATTATAATCTTTGTTACAAGAGATTAGCAGATTATAAGCTCATGGCAAAGGAAAGCATCAGATGATCCCCTTCAATTCGGTTCTCTGCATGAAACTCGTGAAGCCATTTGGCAATAAATGATATATCTTTCCCTGCTATCTTTGTGCTCCACAAAAGTGCAGGACCAATTCCTGCAGCTTCCCCTTTAAAATCTCCCAACAATGCTCCATCGCCACTATCGCCGGTGAGCTGTTTCAGATAAAAACCCTGTAACCCGATTGCCCAGGTTTCACTGAGAAATTGGTTAATCATGTAATCAATATGGAACTCTTGTCCTGTCTGGTAATCTGTGTCTGAATTTTCGGTGTTGTAGGTGTGACCAATGTTTATAGAGTAATCTTGACCTGTTTCCAAATTGAGATACGTTACCGCAACATTGGAATCAAAGGTCCAGTAATTGAGGCTAGTATTGACGAGATCAGCACTATTATAGCTTCCAGTCGGCGTAATGACTGACTCTGTAAAGGTAAAATGAAAATCATTATGATTCCAGAAAAGAACGGCAGGAATAAATACAATGTCCCCAAGACCGAAAACATCTTCCTGCACTCTGCTCTCACGATTTGCACCGTGTATCCCGGATTCTATATCAATATAAGAGAATGGGATAAAAGTACCAAATGCGTAATGTGCTCCCAATATTTCCATATCAGTCTTGTAAAGGATCGTGAGAAAATCCATGATAAATTCCAGTTCCGCATCCACCTCAACCTGCCCGGAACGAACCGATCTTTCACTATCAGCGTTGTAAAAATAAACATCATTTCGGATCGTCAGCTTCGTTGGGGGTTCAACAGCTGCAGCAAAATCACCGTAGGTGCCAGGTATATAATTACTGTAGCCGCCTTCAGCTGCTATCACTGAGGTTGCGGCGAAGACTGATAAAACGATAAAGAGTATCAAAGTGAAAATTTGTTGTTTCTTTAAGATGACTCGAGAACCTGTTAGTAAACAATTCAGCAATTTCATTCCCCCGTTTTTCTTTTATTCCACCATTCCGTCTCATATTGAGCGAGAGTCTTGTAACCATTGGTCGAATGTTTTCTCTGACGATTGTAATAGGCTTCTATGTAGTTTAAAATAGCATGTTTTGCCTCGGCTACAATATGGAATCCACATTGATCAATCATTTGTTACTTTATCGAAGACTTAACTGAGTGTCCACTGTTTCATAGCAGGATCATTATATTACTATTATATGCTTATTGGGACACTGGATCGTCAAAACAGGTGCAGCATTCTCATTTACTGAACCTGAGATACTCATCTATTAGCATTCCTTATTATTCAGCTGGCAGAAGGATAAGTTCCTCGTCGGTAAAAGAGGTCTGCACAGGATATCCGGCCTTGGCCCAATCAGCAATGCCTGGGGCAACTCTTAAAGCCTTTTTATAGCCTAATTCGTTCAATAGCTTTGTTGCCAGTGCAGCTCGGGCACCTGTTCTGCAGTAGACATATATCTGCTCATTTTCATCCGGAACGAGTGACCAAATAATGAATTCAAGAAGGCCCCTTGGAGCGCTGACTGCGTCAGGAATATGAATTGCCTCGTACTCCCTTGGGGTTCGTACATCAAGCAAGATAAAATCTTCATCCCCATCATACAACTTTTTCAAGTCAGCTATGGAGACCTGCTTTGTACTTTTGAATGCCGCTTCAACCAGTTTTCCGGTTGGCTTATCCATCCACACCTTTTGTCCAGCTCCGACGCCAGCAGCCAAACTAGACATCCCAATAACCAATATTATGAGAAAGTGAACTTTCTTCATGGTGTCCTCTCGCGTTAAATTAAATAATTAATATCAGCCAGCTCTTGTTCTATCTTTTTCATACTAAATGGACTTTTCAGATACCGGCCTACCACACCTAAACGGTTCGGTAACAGCTTCGGTTTCGATGAAGACAGTTCCAAAAGGTCTAGTTTCTTCTACCTCTGCAGTGATTCCAATTACTGAAAGCAAAACAACCAACATAGTAAATAAAATAATTCTTTAAAATTTTACGAGATAATCCTTGGCTTCAAGGCAGACACCAAAGGCTTTCTTAAAATTTTCCACCTGGTGCTGGGTCGACTGCTGCTTGGCCTGTCCCTGCTGCTCTATCTGTTGGGTTTCTTGATGTTGTGCTCTTCGGGCCCTGCGCCTGTTCACTACAGCCCCGGCTGCGGCACCGTACGCAGCACCTTTACCGGCATCATTATTCGCTATCTCGCCAACAATCGCACCGGCAGCAGCACCACGTAGTGCACCTCTCGCCCCAGAGCCTGGTATTCCTTGCTGAGTATTAGCTTTTGCCTGTTCAGTTGCTGCCTGCTGTTGAGCAGCCTGTTTGGACAGATCAAAAGGATCAGTCCCGACATTTTGTGTTGCCCATTCGTAACATGCTGCCTCTTCCTGGGACTGTTGGGTGCCAGTCTGGCCTGCTTTTGGAAAAACGTATACTTCCATTGTTGCAGCAAGTGTTTTACCGGATGCGTTGGCCTGTGTCTGAGTAGCCAAAATGCCAGCAATCATCATGACAAATAAAATACGATGCCATCTCATGGTGAAAATCTTCATGGGTTACCTTTTTCCTCTAAAAATTATTGTATGAGCCGGAACTCACTGCTTATTCGTTTTCAGCCATTCAACCGGCAGTTTGATCCGCAGCAATCTGGTGCAGGCACTTGCAAAGACTGTTAGGGATGCGATCATCACGATCGCCAGTATAATGCAATAAACCATAAGCAGAAATTTCCAAACGCTACGGTTTTGAAAAAGAACCGGTAGGTAACAAAAAAGCCGGAGGATTCGGATCATCCACCAATGACTTTTTGTAAGCGCCTATTACCTTCAGGTACGATCCCATCACCCAAGCATTGTCCCCAATAATATTGTGCTCCTCTTTGGGGTCGGAGAAGATATTGAAGACGAGGGGGTAACCGTTAGTTTCTGTTCTGGCACCGAAGGCCCCTCCCATCACAGGAACGCCTGTTGTTTTAGTAAAATTCTTGGGGTAGATTCGGTAATTTCTCCAACGCACGGCAACCATCTCATCACCCAGAAATGACAGCACGCTCTGTCGATTGGAGTTTTTCTGCTTGCCCAGAAAGAAATCTGTCTGATCAATGCTATCGATAGCTCGGTCGTTCGGAATCTCGGCTCCAATAATATTGCCCAGGGTGCTAAAGAAATCATGTATAGATACCATGCCGTTGGATTTAGAGGGCTTAATCTTACCCGGCCACTTGATCATGGCGGGGGTGCGTACGGAGCCATCTAAGCCATCACCAAGCTCTCCCGCAAAGATCCCGTTGGAACCGCCGCGACCAGCAAGGGGGCCACCCATAGGGGACGCACCGTCATCGGATAACCAGATCACGATTGTATTGTCTTCGATACCCGCCGCTTTTATGGCGTCGAGCACCTCACCGGTGCGGTAATCGAGCTCCATGATAGCATCGCCGTAAGGCCCGGCAGGAGATGCTCCCTCAAACTGTGGAGCGGTTAAGACCGGATAGTGGGTATGGGTAAAGCCAACGTAAAGGAAGAAGGGCTCGTCCTTCTTGGCCCTTTGTTTGATGTATTTGATAGATGCTTTTGTAATATCGCCTTCTACCTGTTTCCTGTATTCAGCTGTGTATTCGCGTACCGCTTTCAAACCATTTTTTGCATCCCCTTCCCAAATTTGGGGCACAGCAGCATCGATGACAGCGGCCGGAATTCCGGCTCTTTCCATGTACCCCCGGTACAGGGCGCTGTCTGACGTTTCCCTTACACCGACCCTGTACTCATCGAATCCCTGACTGGTCGGCCAGCTCTGCTCTTCCGAGCCGAGGTGCCATTTCCCCGTCATGGCCGTCTTATAGCCACGACTTTTAAACAGCTCGGCAATGGTAATCTCTTCGTCGGCCAATGTATTGGGCGTACCCTTTACAATGATTGATCCCAAGCCGCTGCGGTGCGCGTAGCGTCCGGTATTCAATCCGGCGCGGGAAGGAGTGCAGCCGGGTTCAGTAATAAACTGGGTGAGAACCATCCCTTCACTGGCCAATTGGTCGATGCGGGGAGTAGGCATGCCCCTTATCTCGCCGCCCTGAAAGGCACCACCGATGTCGCCGTAACCGACATTATCCGCCACCATCATCACGACATTTGGAATTTCGTTAGTCTGAGCATGTAGTTGCAGTGGTGCGAGCAACGACAGCAACAGCATTATTGATCTGTATTTCATTTTGTTCTCCATTTCGTTTCTAAAGCAAGATAGCTACCCGGCCATTTACCAGATTATTTTATAGCCAACTTCTATGGAGAAATCGTAGGGGCGATCTCCGCCGATACCAAATGAAGGCATAATATAGGCGCTGTGACCTTTTGGACCGACCATCATTCCACCCTGAAGTTCGAGAAGCATGAAGTATTCATCATTCTCGTAGTCGAGGACGACCTGGGGATCGACATAGGCCCAGTACTTATTTTCTTTGAATGTTTGAACGAGGAACAGGTCAATCAACCCTGAGTTGACCTTGCTGCGTCCGTCGTCTTCATCGATGCTTAACGTGTGCTGATATCCTGGAACAAGAATGCTCCCCGGACCAATCGGGTTGAAGAAGCCGAGGAATATCATAGGCGCCACCGACGTCGCTCCCGCACCCAGCGCATCTTCCGACGCGGTGTTGAGAAAGAACTCGACACCCACTGCCATGGCGAATTTCTTCTCGAGGTTCATAATGGGAACGGTCAGGAAACGGAGGTCAATGTCGCCGAATCCGAATTCATTCACATCGTTGGTACCGTCGTCGTTGAAATCGGCCTTGAGGTCAACTGCACGGACCTTGGCGCGGACCTGCCACTTTTTGCTGGCAAAGGGCGCACTGAACTGGAAGGTCGTGAGGTTCTGCCCACCGCTTCCGGCCGTGTTGAGCCACCGATACTCGTTATACAGCCTCGCATCGAAGGTGAAGTTCATGGGGTTCGTGCCCGTCTTGTCCTTTTCAAATTTAGCTGTAACGTCTGCTGCCGTCTCCACTTTTTCTGCGAAGGCGCCAGGTATGGCAATGGTACTAAGCAACAGGAAAACACAGGAAAAACATACCATTCTAATTGTCATTGAGCCTTTTTCACCGGTTGATTGACTCGGTCCCCTTGGGATTGGTAGACTTCCTGATTTCGTAATTTGATTTTTTTGGTGCTTCATGGACTCCTCCTTTTTTCTAGAACTGCGTTTTTGTGATAGTTCTCATTGTTAATTAACTTCTCACATTTGACGCTTTGCTTTTATTGCTGTGTACTTCCTTGTGTTTATTGGCTGGCTTGTCCATTTGTAACGCCCAGTTAATCGCATCGAGTAGTGCCGGGCCGTCAACAGGTTTACGAAAGAAACCTGTTGCCTTCAGGATTTTTGCCTTATCCCTTGTTTCGGGATCGTCATCACCTGTAACAACAATAATTGGCATACAAATGCGGCGTGTGTTGAGTTCTTTCTTTATTTCGTCAGTCAACATCCCCGGCATTCTTATGTCCAATACCAAGCATCCTGTTAAACCTGATGCGGCGTCGACAAAAAAATCATTTACTGATGCAAAGTCCCGGACATCATGGCCTGCTTTACGCAAAAGACGCGCAAGGCCACTCCTGGCTGAAGAATCATTATCTATAAGAAAAACACACTTAGGATCTGGCATATAATTGTACTCCTTAATAATACAATTATTATCGCAGACAGAGAGAGGTCGCAATTACACCTTAGTGGTATGTGGTGGGTAGGGATAAAAAGAAGCGGCCAGCTACAATGGCCAGTAAAAAAGTTACGTTCGGTTAGTGGCGGGTGATATACCACCTCTTTCGCATAGGCGGACGAGTTCAGCAACAGAAACGATTTCCAGTTTATGCATAACACGACCTCGGTGGACCTTGACCGTTTCCTCGGAAATATTCAGTTCAAATGCGATCTGTTTGTTCAGCATTCCCGTGATCACATAGGTCATTATTTCATGCTCACGCGGAGTAAGCCTCTTGAAATACTCACGAAGGGAATTATTCTCGATCCGTTCAGCGCATTTCTTTGAGGCTCTGTCCAGCGACAGACGGATGGCCTCCAGCAGGTCGTCACGGTCAACGGGTTTGGTCAAAAAATCCACTGCGCCTTTTTTCATGGCCTGGGCCGTAGTCGGGACATCTCCATGTCCAGAAAGAAAAATGATCGGCATACTGTCTTCGGTCTTGCTCAATTTTTCCTGGAGCTCTGGACCGGTCATATCCGGCATTCTGACGTCCAGTATAATACAGCCCAGACCGTCAGTTTTTCCAGAGTCCAGAAAGTCTCGGGCAGAAGTAAACGTTTCGACATTAAAACCTGCTATACGCACAAGACGTGAAATTCCTTTGCTGACAGACGGATCATCGTCGATAACAAAAATTGTTGGCTGCATCATGCTTTCTCCTGTTCTTTCCAAACTGGGAGTGAAATTCCTACGCGGGCACCACCTGTAGAGATATTCTCCGCCCACATTTTTCCGCCGTGGGCTTCTATAATCGAATTGCTGATTGCCAATCCCATACCTGTACCACCGGACTTCCAGGTCACAAGGGGTTCGAAGATGTCATCGATTTTATCGGGATCGATACCTGGGCCACTGTCCTCGACCCATGCCTTGGCTTTATTTTCGTCGAATGCTGTCACGATATTGAGTCGACGTTTAACCCGAGGAATGCAATCCATGGCCTGATTACCATTCATGATGAGGTTGACCAGGACCTGCTGGATCTGGATCTTATTCCCTTGCAGTATGGGAATAGATGAGTCTTTCTTTACTGTAACTTGTACATTCTCTTTGACGAATTCGCTATTGATCAACTTGATTGTTTCGTCAACAATAGTGTTGAGGTCGATGGGCTTATGCTTACCCTGTTGTTCCCGGTACAATTCCCTGAGATTGTGTAGCACTTCCCCGGCGCGTTTTGTATCTGCAACTATATCGGTTAAGATATCTGCCAGTTCATTGTTATCATACTCGCCATTTTGGATCATGATCTCACCAGCCTGGGCATTACTGAGAATACCGGTAAGAGGTTGATTGATTTCATGAGCTATCGATCCGGTTAATTGTCCCATTCTTGTTGTACGACCAATCCGGGCCATTATTTCCTGCTGTCTGTTCGCCTCCTCTTCTTTCTTCTTGAGAGTAGAGACGTCCACATAGGTATTCACGATGAACTCGATTTCATGTTTCTCATTCCTGATGGGATTCAGGTGGCATTGTATCCAGGCTCGTTTCGCATTCAGGCCTTCAATGTTGAATTCGTCAGCTGTCTGCTGCGCGTTGTATTCAACGGGGGGCAGGACCATATTCTCGCCGGCGAATCCTTTCATTATCAGCTCGTCCACTCCGAGATCTTTGTTCTGATCATCATCAAGCATGTTGTATTTTTCCATCACCTCTGCGGCCTCTTTCTCGTTAACTCCCCAGAGTATTCTCCAGGCGGAATTCACCTGCACTATCTTCCCTTCCTGCGTCAGCAGCTCCATGGCCAGCGGAGACTGTTCCATCAGGCTCCGAAAGCGCAGTTCACTCTTCCGAAGCTCTTCCGTAACTGACTTGCGATCTGTGATGTCGGTTATGGATCCCGACATTCGTACGGCCTTACCGGATTCGTCCCATAGGGCCTGACCGCGGGCATAAAACCACAGGTACTCTCCTGATTTGCTTTGAAGGCGAAAATCTATGCGATAGAGAGCACCATCCTCTAGATGTTCTTCGTTGGCCGCCCGAACTGTTTGCACATCATCGGGGTGCAACCTGTTAAAGAAGTCATCCGTTGATTCCCAAGGTTCTTCGGCTCCGTAGCCAAGAAGTTGCTTGAAACGGCTGGAATAATACACCTTGCCGGAGTTGATATCCCAGTCCCAGATTCCAGCAGCGGAACCGGCAACGGCAAGTTTGTAGCGTTCCTCACTTTGTTGCAGTTCATTTTTATTCTTTTTCTGCTCGATAAATTTTGTTTCTAGCACAACCTGATTACCTTTCAGTCTGTGCTCAGCTGTTTTTCGTTTTCTAATATTGATCAAGAGAAAAAATACTAATAATGATTCGGCGACCAGTAGGAAAATCCAGCCTATGATTTGCCATTTAAAAATTTCAAAATAATTATCCGGTCTATTCTGAATTATACTGTCTGGGGGGAGCTTGCCCGGATCAACACCCCATTTTTTCAACTCGCTCCATTGATAGATATATTCTACATAAGGAATATGAGGTTTTATTGTATCAATTGACTCTCCTTGGAAAACTCTCTGAACAATATCAAGAGACATAGTGGCTGAAGCTCTGGTCGTTGTCACCCGTCCTCCTAAAATTCCGATATCCAGGGCATGCAGATCCAGCCAGGAAAACACTGGACGATTGGAACGTTGTCCGATCGATTTACTGAAATCGCGAGTGATAACCGCTTTCCCCTGAAAATCCAGTGAATACGTCAGATAATAGACAAATGAGTCATCAGGAAGTTGTTCAAGACGCCTTAATAGTTCCTCAACATTGAGATCGTCCAGATAATGAAAAGAAACACGATCTCTAAAATCTTTGGTTTCATCGCGAAACATGGATTCGAGTCGTCTGTCCATCAGGCCATTTCCCGCCACCACATAGATATCTTTTGTGTCAGGCAATAAAGTAAGGGCGTGCTCTATATTGTTTTTAAATTCAAATGCGAATGGCAGTACCACCGAATGAGGGACATCATCCAGACCTGAGGGAGTAGGGAGGACAAATATTTTAGGAATATCAGGGAATAAATCATTCTCAAGGATAAATTTGATTGTCGAGGCAAAGGTTATGATGATGATATCAGGGGGCGAGCTTGAATATTTATGTTTGAGTTCCTTCTTGACAATGTCCTGATAGTTCGGATCTTTAAACTGCAGCAAATCCAGGTGCTCAATCTCAATATTCGCTAGAGATAAATCATTTGCTTGCAACGCTTCAGTAAAGTAACGGTTGAACAACACATTCCAGGGTCTCTTGGCTTTTAAAGTATGCAGCACAAGTACCTTTTTTATACGAGGAGATACCTGTTGCGCTTTAGAATCACTTAACTCTTGTTGATATCTGGACTCTTCAGCAGCATCCTGTTGCCCGAAGCTTAATGAAATATAGCTGCTCATTCCTGCTACCAGAACGATAACCGTCAACAATGGCACAAGTACGATGAACTTGAGAGTTAATCTTGGTTTGGTCATAATGAGTTGTGCTTGGAAGGCCTCTTGATAGCGGCTGAATGGAAGGAATCAGTTAGAATCTCAACGGAAATTGTTGAGTTACCCTGACGAATAATATTGTTTTGTACAGAGGCCATTAAAAAACCAGGTGACCTGAAGCCGCCTCTTTCGAGGCATGCTTTAGAATCACAGCAGGTGCTGGCTATAATTGCAACATGATCCCTGTTCGCATTACCTGAATTCAAGTGATAAGTGCATAGCCCATTATTTTTTGGACATTAACGC
>CAZIDU010000069.1:0-24451 GCA_964538055.1 uncultured Desulfocapsa sp.
AGTTGATAGATCTGTTTCTAGCAGACCTCAGGTCAAAGAAATTATTATAAACTTTTAAGAATTGACACTGAAAACTATGACCTTTCATTGTAAAAATTACGATATCGTAGAAGATAAGTGCAAACGATTACACGGAGAATGTGTTCCCGGTCGACGTGGCTGCGTAGTAGAAGGACGGGTTGCTCTCAGCGAGGAGCTGGAGGAAAAGATTAAAGCTTTAGACGGAGCGGTCTCTGAAGAGTTTCTCGAATCATTACAAAAAAAATAGCCACGGGTATAATTGTACCCATGGCTATTCTTCCTAAACTCTATTGGTCGTCTTATTTTCGCTTCTGTTTTTTAGCAAAATTTGCCGCTTCCATACCTGCAACACATCCTTCACCGACGGCCTTTGCCATTTGATAAGGATGGCCGGTGATATCCCCCGCTGCATAGACACCCGGAACATTCGTTTCTGTCTTTTTATTCGTATCAATATGGCTCATGGTATCGATATCCAGTTGAATCCCCAGTTCAAGAGCCAACTCCATGGCGCCCTTGGCACCAAGTTCAATAAACACCCCATCAAGAGTCAACTGCTCGCCATTCTCAAGAACAAGCGTTTGTACCGCATCCTCACCTCCAATTTCAGAAACCCATGTCCCGCTGACATTTTCAACCGAAGATTCTTCAAGCTTGGCAATTAATTCCTGCGATGCCACAAGCTCCTGATTGATAAGATAAACCTTGCTTGCATAGCCGGTAAGGGTAAGAGCGCCATCAATTGCTGCACTGGCATTTCCAACAACTGCAACGGTGGTATTACGAAAAAAATTGGCGTCACAATCCACACAGTAGGAGACTCCCTTTCCAAAAAATTCTTTTTCTCCAGGAACCTTAAGCTTTTTCCTGGCTGTACCATTAGCAAAAATGAGCGACCGTGTAAAAACGGTTACACCACTTTCAAGTTCAAGACCAAAGCCTTCATCATCCTGATGAACCTTTAAGACATCGTCATCCATCACGTTTGCCCCGAAACGTTTCACCTGATCCAGGCCGGCAACAAGAAGTTCCTCACCGGTTTTAACACCTTCTACGCAGGCATAATTCTCGACGTGGGCAGAAAACAAAGCACTTCTTTCAATGCGACCGAGCAGGAGTACATCACATTTTTTTCGCACCGCATGAATGGCTGCCTGGATTCCAGCGGGACCAGCCCCTATGATCACAACATCTTTTCTTTCATTCATTGCTATTTCTCCGTATAAAGATAAAAATATAAAATATGTATTAACCTTGAATTTTCTGTCAAATTGTCATAAATCGGGTTATTTTGTGAATTAAATTTTATATACATATATAATTTCAAAAATAATCAGCACGCACTCTAATCAACCACTCTACATCAGTCAATCTGCCATCATGGAAACTCAACAACCGAGAATTGTAATTACAGGTGTCGGCCTCGCCGCCCCGAACGCTGACAACCTCAAAACATATCGAGAGAAATTGCTTGCAGGGATCAGTGAAATCACTGAAATCGATCTCCGTTATTTTGGGAAAGCCCCTGCAGGTATCTGCACTTTTCCTGAAACAAAATATAGAAAGAAGAAAGAAAATAAACGGGGAACCCGTGCAGGCTGTCTGGCTGTCTACTCTGCCAATGAGGCACTGGCTGATGCAGGACTTGACATAGATCACTACAAACGTTCGCGCATTGGAGTCTATGTTGGTCTAACCGAACATGGGACCGTCGAGACAGAAAATGAAGTGTATAACATCAGTAAGTACGGTTACAACGTTGACTACTGGACTCATCACCATAATCCGCGGACAGTGCTAAATAACCCTGCCGGCGAAATCACCATGAATCTTGGTATCACCGGGCCCCATTATTCAATTGGAGCTGCCTGCGCTGCCGGTAACGCATCTCTCATCCAGGGTGTTCAAATGATGCGCCTTGGAGAAGTTGATATGGCCCTTGCCGGAGGAATATCCGAATCCACCGGATCCTTTGGAATATTTGCCAGTTTTCAGGCCCAGGGGGCACTTGGATCTGCTAGTGACCCGCGTGAGGCCTGCAGACCGTTTGATACATCTCGAGATGGTATTGTCGTATCCGAAGGTGCCTGTATTTATGTACTTGAACGCCTCGAGAGTGCCCTTGCAAGAGGAGCAAAAATATATGCTGAAATAGTCGGTTATGCCATGAATTCCGACGCACGTGACTATGTCCTTCCTTTCCACGAAAGGCAGACCGAGTGTATGGAGCTTGCCCTGGAAAGAGCCGGCCTCCAACCACAGGATATCGATATTATCAACACCCACGCCACGGGCACTAAACAGGGTGACACCGAGGAATGTAAGGCCATCCGTAAATTATTTGCAAATGCACCGAATACCTACATCAATAACACTAAATCCATAATCGGCCATGCCATGGGAGCCGCCGGTGTATTAGAACTTGCCGGAAACCTGCCAGCATTTGACGACAACCTTGTCCACCCTACCATTAACTGCAAAGATCTCGATCCGGAATGCCAACTCAACAATATGGTTTTAGACAAACCCAAACAGCTCAAATCCGTGAAGACCATTCTTAATAATTCCTTTGGCATGGTTGGAATAAACTCCGTTATCATTGTAAAAAAGCATCAGTAATCAGCTAGTTGCCAATAATGTTTAACTTTTTTAAAAAAAATATAAAAAAAAACTCCCGGTGTGGTATATTGCGCAGTTTGTCTAAACATTAATATTTTTTTATACGACATACTACAGGCCACGGCCGGAGATACATATATGACACGCGACGCCATTAAGAACCTTATTCTTGAAATCATAGAAGATATTGATGAAGATGCAGATTTCGATGCTCTTCAATCCGATAAGCCCTTGCGCGATCAACTCGATCTTGACTCAATGGATTTCCTTGATATTGTTATGGAGCTCCGAAAACGCCACAAACTGCAAATTCCTGAAGAAGATTACCCCGAACTTGCAACTCTTGACTCCTGTGTCAACTACCTTGAACCCCTCCTTGCCGACGCATAAAAGGTGCATGTTCCTCTGTTAATTATCGGCGGCGGTCTTTCAGGACTCGCCGCTGCTATTCGTTTTGCCCGTTTCATTCCTGATGTTCTCCTTCTCGAACAACACTCCCGTGTGGGAGGCCTTAACTCATACTACTACAGGAACAACAGACTCTTTGAAACTGGCCTTCACGCCATTACCAACTATGCTCCGCCAAAAGAAAAGAATGCGCCCTTAAACCGTCTACTCAGGCAGTTAAAAATCAAGCGCCAAGAACTGAAACTTCACCAGCAGAATCAGAGCGAGATCCGTTTTCTAGACCAGGAATCCCTGCTCTTCTCCAATGATTTCTCCCTTTTTGATAGTGAAATTGCAGAGAAGTTTCCTGCGAGTCACAATGGATTTCGTCATCTTATCGAACTCATAGACACTTACGACCCCTTTAGGCCACTCCCTTTTATATCTGCTAAAAAAGTCATTCAGAAACATCTGCAAAACGCTCTTCTGACAGATATGCTCCTCTGCCCTCTCATGTATTATGGTTCATCTATTGAGAACGACATGGATCTAGGCCAATTTGTTATCATGTTCAGGGCAATTTTCCAGGAAGGCATGTTCAGACCCGGTGGTACCATTAAGGATCTGCTCGACCTCCTTCTCAACCATTACAGTGGCCATGGTGGAAAAATCAGAACCAGGGCAGGAGTTTCCAAGATCCTTCACACTGACAAAAAAATACATGGTGTTCTCCTTGAAAGTGGCGAGGAAATCACCTGTGATTATCTTCTTTCAACCATAGGATCTGAAGAAACCTATACCCTCCTCGGTATTCCATCGGGTCTCAAATCTATGCCTCGACTTGGTTTTGTAGAAACAATTTTTGAGATACAAGCTGGTACGCCCCTGCCACTCGCCCATGATCGTACTATTATCTTTTATAACAGTGATAAGGCATTTTCTTATCAGCAACCAGAGCAATTGGTAGATTTCAATTCCGGAGTAATCTGTATGCCCCAGAATTTTGAGAATCTCCCTCAGGCCTCTTTCAAAGAAGTACGAACCACCCATTTGGCCCGATACGAAGAATGGGAGCTGCTCAAAAACAATCAGGACGACTATAAAGCTGCCAAGGAGACCACGGCCCTTACCTCCCTTCCCGTTGCCGAGAAAATCCTTGGTAATTTCGCCCAAAACATAGTATATCGTGATACCTTTACACCACTTACAATTGAACGATTTACAGCAAAAAAAAAGGGTGCAATATATGGTAATCCCATCAAGATAAAAGATGGCGATATTGGCTATGATAATCTCTTCTTAGCTGGAACAGACCAGGGATTCCTTGGAATTGTTGGCTCCATGTTGAGTGGCGTGTCAATTATTAATCAACATATCCTGCCACGCCTGTAGTAAGAACGAACAATAAAATATTCGTAACTTACAGCTCAGAAGTTAGGGTAATATCATTCCCCGCTGAATAGTTACAAACACTTGAACATTGTTTTAGGTTACATCGGATTTACGAATCCCCCCCCGGAAGTTTGGCTTTAGTCCCGCTTCCGAAAAGCTTACTGTGTTCAATTTGTTAAAACTCCATTCCTAACCTGCTTTTTTTTACAAAAAACCTCAAAATACACTAAAGTCCTATTATGCCTGTTTCTTTCTCAAAAGCCGCTGACAAATACGATATTATAATCATAGGTTCTGGACTCGGAGGGCTGACCTCTGCAAACCGACTCGCCTATTGCGGATACAAAGTCCTTCTCCTTGAATACCATAGCCAACTTGGAGGACTTGCCACCTGGTTCAAACGCAAGGGGCATATTTTTGATGTCTCTCTCCATGGATTTCCCTATGGTATGGTAAAAACCTGTAAGAAATACTGGAACAAGGAGATCATGAACTCCATTGTTCAACTGAAAGATATCATTTTTGACAACCCCCAGTTTCACCTAAAAACCACATTCGACAGGGTGGACTTCACCGAAAAGCTCAACAGACAATTCAAAATACCCCAATCAACCATTGATTCTTTTTTTGCACGGGTCGCTGCAATGAATTTTTACGATGATCAATCCATGACCACCAGGGAATTGTTTAACGAATTCTTCCCCGGTCGCAGTGATGTACATCGACTCCTGATGGAGCCCATCACCTATGCCAATGGCTCCACTCTAGACGACCCTGCTATTACATATGGTATTGTTTTTTCAAACTTTATGAACAAAGGGGTTTACACTTTTGAGGGTGGCACCGACAAACTCATTGGCATGATGACCACGGAACTTGAAAAAAACAACGTTACTATCTGTACCAATGCAAAGGTTGATCGAATTGTCGTTGAAAAGGGTGTGGTGAAGGGCGTTGAGTGCAATGGTCGAATTATAGCTGCCGGTGCTGTTGTTTCAAATTCCGGCATTACAAATACTATTTACAATCTTGCAGACAGAGAAGCATTTTCCGATGATTTTATGGAGAAAGCTGATAAAATCCGGGTAAACAACTCATCCTGTCAAGTCTATATGGGCGTCAAAAAAGAAGAAAAAATTGATGATATCGGTGACCTTATCTTCACCTCCACTGCTGAAGAATTCGATTCTTCTGAATTGCTTGATTTTAAAACAAAATCAAAAACATTCTCCGTTTATTACCCTAAAACCCGACCAAGCCACAATCGCTACACCATAGTCGCCTCGATGAATTCTCATTATAGCGACTGGGAGGTATTCAGCGATGAAGAGTATGCTCTTGAAAAAAAGGCACTTATTGAACGCACTCTTATCGATTTAAATCGCTATTTCCCGAATGCTAAAGAGAAAATTGACTGGGTCGAAGCCGCAACACCAAGAACGTTTAACCGCTACACTCTTCACACCCGCGGCACCTCATTCGGGACCAAATTTGAGGGACTTGCAGTCTCCAGAAATATTTTCAAGGAAGTCAGTGGCCTCTTTCATGTTGGTTCCGTAGGTATTATCATGTCCGGATGGCTTGGAGCGATTAACTATGGTGTCATTGTTTCGAATGATGTCGATGCCTATATGAGAAGTAAAGGTTGATGCCTACTTAGCCATCTTAAGTTTTATATTTTAAAAAATTTTCAATGGGTAGAATATATGCATGATTTTCAAGGACAAAAAGTTGTCATCAGTGGAGCAAGCCGGGGGATTGGCAAGGCCATCAGCCTTGCATTTCTTGAACGCGGCGCCACGGTGATAGGTGTATATGCAGGCAATACTGCAGCAGCTGACTCATTTCTTGTTGATTGCGAAGGATTAGATGGCCGCTTGGAACTTCATCAATGCGATGTTGCCGATGGACAGCGGGTAGAGGATTTTTTCGACACCATTGAAGAGAAGTATGAGTCCATTGATATTCTTATCAATAATGCCGGCATTCGTCGGGACAAACTACTGGCCCTGATGGATCAGAAAAGCTGGCAGCAGGTACTTGATGTGAACCTCACCGGCACTTTTAACATGTGTCGCTCCGCGGTTCTTCTGATGTTAAAACAAAAATATGGTCGCATCATCAATATCACCTCCCCTGTTGCAACTCTCGGCCTTGCCGGGCAAACAAACTATGGCGCATCAAAGGCAGGACAAATCGGTCTTACAAGAAGTTTATGCAAGGAAACGGCTCGAAAGAAAATTACTGTCAACTGTGTTTCGCCCGGCTTTATTGACACTGAACTTATCGAAGATCTCAGCCCTGAACAGCTTACAGCGTATAAAAAAAGTGTCCCCATGCGACGATTTGGAACGGTTTCCGAGGTAGCCTCTGCCGTGCTCTTCCTTGCATCAAAAGATGCTGCCTATATAACCGGAGCCGTACTTGATGTTAATGGAGGACTCTAAACACGTGATAGATGATTTTAAGATCACCGATTTAATCCCTCATCGGCCCCCATTTCTCTGGGTGGACTCCATGCTTGAATATGAATCTTCAACCCTCATCACTGAAAAGAAAATCCCAGCAGACCTCGATGTCTTCCAAGGCCATTATCCAAATCACCCAATCCTCCCTGGGGTTCTCCTCTGTGAGGCTCTTTTTCAGACCGGTGCTCTTCTCATTGCCCTCCTCCAAAAGGAATCGGATCAAGCACCCGATGGAGTTCCCGTAATAACCAGAGTTGAGGGCGTGAAATTCAAAAGACCGGTATACCCTGGAGATACCATTCGCATGAAAGTAAGCCTCAAAGAGAATCTTGGCGGAGCATGGTTTCTCAAAGGAACTCTTCGAGTTGATGACAAAGTTGCTGTACAAACAAACTTTGCCTGTACCCTGGCTCAAATAGCATGAACTCAAAGGAGGATCTCAAACCTCTATTTATTTGTATTTTCTGCGGTGAACAACGCGCTGAACTGCGCGGTCGCTGACATAACAGCACTGTGCTCTGCACGGCGTGCGGAATGGAAGTTTCTATCTCATTTTACCAGGATCAACTGGTCAGGCATATAAGTCATATGTGTAAAATTTCTGGAGATTGACCTTTCCGTACATGTATTATATAAAACAATAAGAACTCTTATTCATCTTTCTAATTTTTAAAGGAATTCTAAATAGTGCAACTCTCAATTTCAGATATGATCATGCATGCCGGCCCAATGGGTCAGATGGTTATGCTCACCCTGTTAATTTTCTCCCTCGCCTCCTGGTCAATAATTTTTATGAAGACCAGAATGTTCAAAAAAGCTGTAAGAGAAACCGATAACTTCCTAGAGGCATTCTGGTCATCAAAAACCTTAAATGACGCCAATGATGCCGCTGAGGAACACCCATTAAGCCCTGAAGCTTCGGTATTTCAAGCCGGATTTTCAGAACTTCAAAAAATTAACAAAATCAGAAATCGTGAGGAAGGCAGTAGTGGTAACGAACCTCTTGAAATGCAGCTTGCCACCATGGACAATCTCAAACGAGCCATCCGTAAAGCCGAATCTCAAGAAATATCAGATCTTGGCAAATCCCTTCCTTTTCTGGCAACCACAGGCTCCGCCGCACCTTTTATTGGATTATTTGGCACCGTCTGGGGCATTATGGCCTCATTTCATGATATAGGAATGCGGGGTTCCGCATCACTTGCAGTTGTCGCTCCAGGTATTTCAGAAGCTCTCGTGGCCACTGCTGCAGGACTAGCTGCGGCAATTCCAGCAGTTATTGCATATAACTTTTTTGCTAACCAGCTAGGCGAAATTGAAAGTGAAATGCAGAATTTTTCAACCGATTTCCTGAATCTCGTGGAAAGAGACCTTCTTAGTCGTGTATAGGAACAACTATGGGATTTAATATTGGAAAGAGGGGCGGTCTGGTTTCAGAAATCAATGTCACCCCTCTGGTTGATGTAATGCTGGTATTACTTATCATATTTATGGTTACCGCCCCTATGATGACCCAGGGACTTGAGGTCGATCTTCCGGAAACCACCGCCAAGTCCCTGCGCCAAAAAGAAGAACCGGTTATTGTAACACTCGATAAGGATGGTAAGATAATGCTTGGCAAGATTGAAGTCAGTCAGGCCATGTTTCGCCAGCAACTCGAAAAACAGCATGGCAAGGATACGGAACAGCCTATCTTTTTAAAAGCTGATAAACATGTAGCATACGGTCTGGTGGTCTCTCTGATGGCTGACATCAAGGCTGCAGGATTTGACAAACTAGGTATGATTACTGAACCCAGAGAAGAGTCCCCCTGATAGTGTTCAAAGAACATAAAATACGTCCTTCGGCAAGCAGCTGGAAGCTACCTTTTAACCTTGCCGTTATAAGCCATGTGCTCATTCTGGCCTCAGCCATTATCCTTCCTAAATATATTCATAAAACTCCAATAATTCCTGAGTTCCTTTCCGTTGATCTTGTGAATATTGCAGCTCCTCTTCCGCCGGCTGTTCAGCCTTCCCCGACACCAGCTCCCCAGGTAAAACAAAAGGTTACTATTCAAAAACTACCCCCTGTGGAATCGAGAAAAACAGCCCCCATTGCGCCCGCCTCCCCTGCTGTCACAAAAGATACTCCAGTAGCCCCGGTCAAGGCTATCTCAATCAAGCCTCTCAAACGAAAGCTTAAGAAAAAAATCCCTGCAACTACCAACAGGAATAGTGATAGACAAAAAGCGGCAGAGCAGAGAAAGCAACAGCTCATGGAGGACGCCAGGCATCAGAAAGCCATAGCTGACGCCGAAGAAGCCGTTGCAAATGATGCCGTTAAGGCACTCAAACAAATGCTGCTGGCTGACTCTGTGACTTCCAGCGTCCAAAAAGAAAATCAACCCTCAAGAACACAATCTGGCGGTGGTTCAAACAATATAATTGAAACCCAATATAAAGCCTCCATTGGAAGCAGCCTCGGACAGCATTGGGCTCTACCTGAGATTAAACCCTGGAATCCAGATCTCTCTGCCATTGTCATTATCCATATTGCAATGGATGGACGAATTATCAATCACAGTTTTGAGAAACGCTCAGGTGATAGGGTCTTTGATCAGTTTGTCAGTCGAACTATCCAGGATGCAAATCCCCTGCCACCAATTCCAGGAGCAATGAAGGTATCTCGATACAGTATTGGTCTCAATTTCACCCCAGGTCAAATCCGGTAATCATTGTTAACGATCAACTTAAAAAGGTTGACGACAACTCTTAAACATTTATAATCTATTTGTAATAATACTCAATTTTTTTCAACTCTATAAACTGCTATGAAATTACGGTTTTTAATATTTTCTATTCTATTACTGGCTATCCTGCCCGCTCATTCATTTGCAAAAGAAATTGCCTATATTGATATCAGCTCTCCCGATGCTCGAAAAATCAATATTGCTATTCCCTGGTTTGTAAATAATGAACAACCCGAACGTCTGCAAACATTAGGACGAAATCTTGCTGACACCCTAACCAAAGCTCTTTCCTTTCATGGTATATTTAGCTTGATTGCCAGTGAGCAATATGGAAAGCGCCAAAATGCTGACTGGAAGTCGCTCGGTGCTGATTTCGTTGTACTGGGAAGCTATTCACTTTCTGCCACGGGCATTAAGATGGAGATCCGACTTCTTGATGTTGCCGGTGGGGATATGCTTATGGGGAAACGCTACAATGGTCAGAGAAGCCATGAGCAGAATATGCTGTTCCGTTTTGCCGATGCAGTTATCAAAGAAATGACTGGCCAGGACGGTATTTCCTCTAGTAAAATTGCTTTTGTATCAGACCAAAGCGGTTTTAAAGAAATCTATTTAACAGATATTTTAGGCAAAGAAACCAGACAGATTACCCGCCATAAAAATCTTGTTGTCTCACCCAGATTTTTACCAGGTGGAAGGTATCTTACTTATACATCATACCATTCAGGGAACCAGAGTCTGTACATTACCGACCTGCAACAGAGCAGTACGACGCGTCCTCTCTCCAGGCGCCCCGGTATGAACCTTGCCCCTGCATGGTCACCCGATGGAACAAAAATGATCCTCACCCTGAGCAAGGATGGCAACCCTGATCTATTCCTGCTCGATAGAAAAGGTAAAATCATTAAACAGTTAACTCGGCGTTCAGGTATTAACGTTTCACCGACATGGTCCCCCGATGGAAAGCAGATCGCCTTTGTTTCCGACCGTAGTGGCCGCCCCCAAGTATATATCATGAATCTGAAGGACAACAAGGTGCAGAGAATAACGTTTAAAGGTCGGGAAAATGCCGAACCAAGCTGGTCGCCTAAAGATAATCTGATCACCTACTCAAGCCTTGTCGATGGTTCATACCAAATATATACCATTTCCTCCCGCCCAAGCGCAGCACCGCAACAGATAACGAGCGGGCCGGGTCATCATGAATCACCAAGCTGGTCACCAGATGGAAAACAGATACTGTTCACACTTCGCACGGGAAATGCACAAAAGGTGTATGCCATACTCAAAAATGGCTCCAGTATGAGACAGTTATTTAACATGCAGGGGAATCAGACCTATCCTCGCTGGACCATTGAATCTCTTTAATTTTATTCACCTTATAGCCAAGACAATCATATGAAAAAAAGATACCTGACATCTTTACTCCTCGTTAGCCTCATGCCCTTTCTTACTCACTGTGCATCCCAACAGGATGTTCAAAACCTGAGTTATAATGTTCGCTCAATTAATAAAAAACTTGATGACATGAAACTGAATACCGTTGATCAGATGCAGCAACGGCAGGCCATGTCATCCGGCCAGGTTGATCAATTACAATCTGATATCCTGCAGCTAAAAAGTAAACTTGAAGAAAATGCTCATATGAACAGAATGCTTCAGGAGCAAAATAAGGAACTGCAGCTCGCAGTTCAAAACATGGGTATCCAACAGGAAGAAAAGCTTAACATAAAAATGGCTGAGCTCGACTCCCAGCTAAGCAGCCAGAAGGAATCCCTTACGGCCATGCAAATGGCGCGTGTTCAAGATGCTGAAAGACGATCAAAGGCAGCAAAAAAGGCGGCCGATGCTGCAATGCGCAGGGCCCAGCGAGAAATACTTCCCAAAAGTGGTCCTGTGAAGAGTGGTTCTCTTCATCTGCAAGCAACGTCAAAGAAAATTCTTTTCTCCAATGCCGGCTCGGGTTTTCAAACTACCAAGCAAGCCTCAGGCTCCACTTCTCCCGTTGCAAAAGCTCAACAATCAAATGTTAAAGCAGTAGCAGTCGCGACTGCAGCTCCCGTTGTTGATTCATATGCCCAGGCAATGCAAGAGTATAGAGACGGTAACTACAAGGCGGCCTTTACACTTTTTGAGAATAATGCCTCTCAGAGGGGCTCAGCAAATGCCATAACAGCCCGTTATATGATGGGAGAGTGCCTTTTTAAACAACATGAGTATGACCAGGCAATTATACAATATCAACAGATCATTTCGAGCTACCCCGGAAATCCACAGGCTGCAAAGGCACTCCTCAGGCAGGGCGAATCATTTGAGCAGCTCTCTGACACAGAAACTGCCAGGATAATTTATAAAAAGATTGCAGCTTCCTATGGATCTTCACCCGAAGCTGTGACAGCCAAGCAAAAGCTTTCAACGCTTTAGGGGCTGAAAACTTTTTTTAACAAGCCCCTTGGAATGGCACTTGAATAGATTGAACAAAGTAAGCCCCCTGATGCTGGACTCCAGTCCCGCTGATTACGCTTTTGGTGCGGGGCTAAAGCCCCACTTCCAGGGGAGTTGTAAATCAGGTACTGCCTGAAAAAATGTTCACGTTATTTTACTGATTCCTTAGTGACCCAACTCTTATTATGGCGTAACTATTCACCATGCTATTGAACGGCATAATATTTATCCGGAAACTGGGGACACGATCCCAATTCAAAAGACAAAGACGAATTGGGTCATGCCCCCAGTCTCCTGCCAGCTTATTCGTTATGCAATTCCGACTCCAATTCAATTACGGTGAATAGTTACATTATGGCAACTGTTATGGGAAAACTACGCCTGGATCAGCTTCTTGTTCACACAGGTTTAGCTGTTGACGTAGTTCAAGCTCGACGATTTATTGGTGCAGGTGAAGTCACCGTTGATGGATGTTGTGCTGATAAAGCAGGTACTCTTTTTCCCGACGGACTCCTTCCCGTATTAAAGAGTCGCTGTCCTTTTGTCTCACGTGGCGGCTATAAATTACAGGGTGGACTTGATGCCTTTTCAATAGATCCTGCTGGCTTTATTTGTGCAGATATTGGTGCCTCCAGCGGCGGCTTTACCGATTGCCTTCTCCAGCGTGGCGCCAAAAGAGTCTATGCCGTGGATGTCGCCTATGGGATGCTTGCCTGGAAGCTTCGTCAAGATGAGCGTGTCGTAGTTATAGAACGTTTTAATGCCCGCCAGATAACTCAAAAACAGATCCCTGAAGTTATTGACCTGGCAGTTATTGATGCAGCATTTATTTCCCTTACAAAGCTGATTCCACCTCTTATTCCCCTGTTTGGCAAACAGCTTGCGATCATCTGTTTAATCAAACCTCAGTTTGAGTTACCGCGTAATCTCATCCCAAAAGGCGGAGTAGTCCTGAGACCTGAGCATCACCAACAGGCGATTGATAAAATTTATGCCTTTATTGAATCGATTGGGCTCAAGATACTGGACATGACTCCAAGCCCCATTCTTGGCCCAAAAGGGAACCGGGAATTCCTTCTCTCTATCGGCAACTAAGCCTCCAGAACGACCTAAACGCATTGTATTTAAAGAATATGTTACTATTCACCATGCTATAAAACGGCGCAATGTTTACCGGAAACTGGGGATACGATTCCAATTCAAAAAACAAAGACGAATTGGATCATGTCCCCAATTTCCTACCAGCTTATTCGTTATGCAATTCCGGCTCAAACTCAATGTCGGTGAATAGTTACATCGTGGATACTTTATTCAACTAGTTCTGGAAAGAGCTGTGTTTCAGTGATAATCAGATTATTTTTTATCTTTCAATCGTTTAATAGTTTCCTGCAGTTTCTTTATTTCACTCACATGTTCCTTATCCAACCCAGAATCATTTTTGGCAGTCTTGAAATTATGTATGGCTAGTTTCAAACGCCCTTCATACAGGTTGTACTTTCCAAGATAAAATGCGGAATTCCCCTTCTCCCCCTTTGCAGCTTTCAACTTTCCAAGTTCAAAGTATACTTTGGAATAGCTTGGCATTGTCCCCTGGACTTCCTCCAAATACTTTTCAGCCTTTTCTGAATTTTCAAACTGCATCCAGACACGTGCCATCTGGAAAGTCGCCCACATATCATAGCGATTCCTATCATACGCTTTTTGAATAAGTGCCAGTGCCAGCTCCTTATTACCTGCCTCTAATTCCACGAGACCAAGATCTACCAGTAGTATTGATTTGTCCGGGTAAAAAGATATCACTTCCTCAAGGAGTTTCTTACTGGACTCATAGTTATTTTCCATTCTATCCAGTTGCGATAAGCCATAGTTAAGCATGACCCTGTCACTCTCGCTAAGGGATGATGACGTAAGTTTATTCAGGAGAAGGTTTCTTAATTTTTTCCCATCTTTTACCAGTGAGAGAATTCGGTATTTCATACGAAGAAATGCAAAATCGTCAGTTCTTGTAAGGGATTTCAGCTCCTGTGCTTCGTAGACCATCAATGATTGAACATAATCGAGACGTTCATCTGGATAGGGGTGGGTCAGGAGGTACTGAGGAATATTATTCCCCATGGTATAACGATTGATACGCCGCATCTCCTGAAGCATTGCTTCCTGTCCTTCAGGATGGCGTCCCATGTCTTTCATCCATCCGTAGGCCAGTCTATCGGCCTCTTCCTCATGTTGACGACTAAAATGCAAATTTGCAGCTTGTCCCGCAGCCATTGATCCTGTCAATAAGGCCTGACTAATGGCCCCGACACCAAGCGCCAGACTTGCCAGTGCAAGTAACGTTGAAACGACACTGACTTTCATTCCCTGATCCATACCTTTGGCTATATGGCGGGAAACGACATGACCTATTTCATGGGCAAGTACCGAAACCAGTTCATCCTCATGGTCCATTTTTTCAATAAGACCCGAGTAAAAAAACACCAACCCCGATGGTGCCGCAAAAGCATTAAACTGGGAGGAGGCAATAATATTAAAGTGGTAGTCAAAATAATGGAAACCGGTGACACTTAAAACTTCATCACCTAATTCATTGATGTATTGTGAAATATCAGGGTCATCGAGCAATGGAAAAGCCAGTCTGATCTGGTAGAGCAACTGCTCCCCCAGTTCCCTCTCTTCTCCAACCGTTAATGCCATACTTTTACTGACACAGGTTGCCTGAAGAAACGAAATAATCAAAAAACTAATAAAGAATCGATAAAAAATAGATTTATTCCTCATAATTCCACATATATTCCCTTAAACTAAATAGCTGCTGAGCAGACGTTTCATGCCTTCTTCGGTGCTGACACGTGGTTTATAACCAAGGTCTTCTCTAGCTTGATCAATGGAAAAGCAGTGCGATTTTGCAAGTTGTTCAGCCAAAAACCGTGTCATTCTGGGTTCTTGCTGCATTGCAAAAAGGCGATAAAAACCTTCAAGTAAGGTCCCGGCACAGTAGGCGACACGAAAAGGAACCCGGGATTTTATTTCAGGAACATCCATTTTATAAAACAGTTCGTCAATCCACTGCCAGAGGTTAACTGGTGTCCCCTGACTGATGAAATAGGCCTTTCCGGATGCCGTTTGCGTTGTTTCAAGATTAACCGCAGCCAGGAGATGGGCTTCGGCCACATTCTCAACATAACTGATATCAACAATATTTGTACAATCACCAACTTTTTTCAACTGTTGCTGTCTGCCTCGTTCAAGTAAACGGGGTATAAGATGCGGATCTCCAGGGCCCCAGACCAGATGAGGGCGTATGGCACAGCTATGAAAGCTCTCATCATTCAAACTCCCTTCAAGCACCAGCTTTTCAGCAATAATCTTACTTTTGGCGTAGTGACAGAGAGGTTTTGAGGCATAGGGAAGTTTTTCGTCACCGTGAACAATATCATCGCCATTAAAAACAACCGAAGGAGTTGATGTATAAACCAGTCGCGCAACCTTATTAGCCTTGCAGGCTTTAACAATATTTTCTGTCCCCAATACGTTTATCCGGTAATAATCCTTCCATTTTCCCCAAATTCCGGCCAATGCGGCTACATGAAAAACGGTATCAACATTTTGTATGTTTTTCTTCATAAAGGAGAGATCACAGATATCCCCGGTAATACAGGTGGCCCCGAGCGACTCTATTGCAGGGTAGCTGTTGCGACCTATTACAAGGGTCTCCACATTCTTTGCAAGAAGTTGTTTCACAATATAACTTCCCACAAAACCGCCACCTCCCGTAACAAGGGCTCTTTTCATTATATCCCCTTCAGTTCAGTTGCCGCCCAGGCACTGAGCTTTTCACGAAATATCTTGGCATTATGACGGATATCGACGGGAAAATCCAGATGAACCAGATAATGATCTATCTTTGCTGTCAGTGGTTCGTTTTTCCCAAGCTCTTTCATTTCAATGAGCAGCTGTGATGCTGCCATGGATGATTCTTTTTCAGGTTCTATGATCATTACAGGAAAAGTTCTATTGTCCCCGTCCCTGACGCCTACAAGTGCCGATCGAAAAACATCGGGATGATTATTGAAAATTGCCTCACAGGGAATGGTAAACAAAGTTTCCATCCCATTTTTTGACTCTGTCACAACACGATGGGCTCGTCTTCCGCAAAACCAAAGCCTCCCCTCTTTATCAAGGTAACCCACATCCCCCATTCGATGCCAGAAAGTATTCCCCTCCTGTATTTTGGCCATTTGGTTTTCTTTATCGTTATTTTCATAAGCACGGGTGACAACATCGCCACGGACAATTATTTCGCCAATGCTATCTGTTTCAAGAAAACTTTCACGCTTAAACGATGGAATGACAGTATCGGAAATAGGCAATATCGCTATTTCAATACCGGGCAAGGGGCGTCCAACACATGTCCCCTTCCCAAGTCTGGTATATTGCCAGGTAGTACCGACTATCTCTTCCCCTTCAATGGAGACAATTGGCAGGCTTTCGGTTGCTCCATAGGGTGTATGGATACTGGCCTCAGGTTGCAGAACTTTCTGCATTCTTGAAATAAGTTCACCTGATACTGGAGCACCTGCCATGAGTACTTTATTTAAGGTTTTGAGCCTCCTGTCTTTCTCACTACAATATCGTGAGATAACGTTCCAGATTGCAGGGGAACCAAAGGAATAGGTGACGCCATATTTCTCAATGGATTCGACAAAATGGAGGGGATTCACCTTTGCCGGTCTGGTTGGATCCATATCAGGAATAACAGCAGTAGCCCCAAGTGCTGTTGAGAAAAGTGCAAAAAGAGGAAACGCCGGCTGATCAACCTGACCGGGACCGATACCGTAATAATCACGAATTAAACGAAGTTGTGCCTGAAATATTGAATGTTCATAACGAACACCCTTGGGAGGGCCCGTGGAACCGGTGGTAAAAATAATAGCAGCGAGATCATCCGACGTTGCTTTATAGGTTGGATAGTCACCATAATCATGTTGAGCCTGTTTGGATATATCAGGGCCAAAAAGGCCAAATGACTTCCCACAACAGATGGAATGTTTAACGGTGGCGAATGGTTTCCTGAACAACACCCTGAAGAGATGGGCCTTGGGGATTCCTATAAACACGGCAGGCCTGACACCTTCAATACAGCGGAGAAGGTTTTTATATCCCATCCCGGGATCAATGAGAATTACGGGGGCTCCAATTTTAAAGAGGGCAAAGCTGAGGCAGATAAAATCAGCAGACAGCTTTACCATAAGCATGACCCGTGCTCCCGGTTCAATTCCTTTTTTGCGCAACAGATGTGCATAGGAGTCAGATCTTCTGGCAAGCTCTCTAAAGGAAAGCCTGGTTCCACTTGCAGCTTCAATTAACCCCACCTGGTCACCAAGAACCCTGGCACTTTCCGTCAGAGTCTGGGCAATATTAAGGCTCACCCTTTACTCCCAAAGAATTGGAGGGCAAGGGGAGCGATTTCATCATATGCGTCTTCCAGTATATAATGACCACTCTCCGGGTAATAGTGTGCTTCGGCATGGGGAAAACGCTGACACCACTCATCATAAAAATGTTTATTAAAACAAAAATCCTTTCCACCCCAGCATATCAACAGGGGAAGTTGGGACTTTTGAAATTTTTCCAGTCCCTGTTCAACTTCAAGTAATGTCTGGTAGGACGGATGCTCAGGGGAGAGTGGAATATCTTGAACAAAAGCAGATACGGCAACTCTGTTTTTCCAGGAATCATATGGAGCAAGATAGGCCCTGGCTGTATCCTTTTCTAATTTCTTTCTTACCGCCATCCAGACAGCTGGTCCTGCAAATCCATTTAAGGCGCGAACCAGAGGTTCACCGATAAGTGGCCAGCGACAAACACTGATACGAAAAGGGATACGCTGTGATCGAAACGCTGCTGTATTAAGAACCATGGCTCTTTGTAGAGATTCCGGTCTTTTTGCAGCAACTCCCATCCCTATAGCCCCGCCCCAGTCATGAACCACAAGAGAAAATGATTGAATTTTAAGATGTTGAAGAAGAGCATCCAGATTATCAATATGATTCTGGAGACAGTAATTATAATCCTGGGGTTTATCGGAGAGACCACAGCCCATATGATCAAGGACAATAACCCGGTGATCTTTCGATAAAAGAGCAATCAGGCGGCGATAATAGAAGGACCAAGTCGGATTACCATGAACCATAACGATAACATCACCATGCCCTTCGTCAACATAGTGGATCCGGTGCTTGTCTCTTGAAAAATAGTGCGATTGAAAAGGGTAATCTGGATACACGATAGTCTTTAGTTTGGTAGAGTTATTGGGGTCACTGAAACTTAGGCTTACATAGGGATTGTGTCAACTCTTTTCAAAACGTAACTATTCAAGACACTTCATTTTCGGTCATTTAGCCCTCTCCATAGAGCTAAACTCTTATGGAAAGGGCTAAATGACCGAACCTAAAGCACCCTGGACAGTTACATTTAATGCTTTTCCTGTGTTTATTACTGTTACGCTGAATAGTTACCTCAAAACAAGCTTGGGCTATTTACTTGCCCGGTAAAATATTTCCTGTATAATAGCCGGAATTCATGATTTCTCAATACTTTGGTATCCGGATTTCTTAAATGCTTCGTAACTATTCACCATGCTATTGAACGGCACAATATTTATCCGGAATCTGGGGACACGATCCCAATTCAAAAAACAAAGACGAATTGAGTCATGTCCCCAGTTTCCTACCAGCGTATTCGTTATGCAATTCCGACTCAAACTCAATTTCGGTGAATAGTTACAATGCTTCTTGACATCAACAAACTTAATCTCAGTTTCCACATTGATACAGGTGGAAAACTGCCCGAGGAAAAGCAGGTTCTGTTTGATGTGTCACTCTCAATACAAAGTGGTGAGACCATAGCCCTTGTTGGCGAGTCCGGCTCCGGAAAATCCGTAACAGCTCTCTCTATTCTTCGCCTCCTTGAAGACTCTTCCGATATCAGTAGCAGCGGTACTATTCATTTTGAGGGAAACAACCTCTCCACCTTGAATAAAAAAGAACTCCGTGCTGTTCGGGGAAACAGAATTGCCATGATTTTTCAGGAACCCATGACTTCCCTGAATCCTGTCTACAGTATTGGCAATCAGCTGATGGAACCTCTGCTTCTTCATCAAAAGCTCAGTAAAAAAAATGCTTACCTGGAGGCAATCAAACTCCTGGAACGAACTGGAATTGATGATGCCGCTGCCCGGATGAAAGTTTTTCCACACCAGCTTTCTGGTGGGCAACGTCAAAGAGTCATGATCGCTATGGCTCTGGCCTGCAGGCCTTCATTACTTATTGCTGACGAACCGACCACAGCACTTGACGTCACAATTCAGGCCCAGATCCTTGATCTAATAAAAGATTTGCAGCAGGAATTTGGAATGGCTCTCCTGCTCATCACCCATGACCTGGCCATGGTGCGGCGAATTGCTGATAAAGTCCATATCATGAAAGATGGCCGGATTGTTGAACAGGGAAAAACTGAACTCGTTTTCGATAAGCCGACAGAGGCCTACACAAAACATTTGATGAACTCTTTACCCGATGCTCATCACAGCACAAAGAAGAAGACTGACGAAGTTTTGATTGAACTGTCTGATCTTAACTGCAGATTTTTCTTAAAAAGTGGCTGGCAAGGATTTTTCAAAAAGAACAAACAGAAAAACACCATCAATGCAGTCGATCAGGTTAGTCTCTGCATCAAACGCGGTACCACCTGTGGCCTGGTAGGTGAATCAGGATCAGGGAAATCAACACTTGCCTTTGCCATTCTCAAACTCACTAGGAGTTCTGGGAAAATACTTTTTAATGGCCTCGATATCCAGGAATTATCCAATAGAGAAATGCGTCCCTTACGGAAAAATCTCCAGATTGTCTTTCAGGATCCGTTTTCTTCTCTTTCGCCACGGCTCACTATTGGCCAGATAATTTTAGAGGGAATGAAGGTACACGGAATTGGCAGAACCCATTCAGAACAAAAAACGAAAGTTGCCCAAACGCTGACAGAAGTTGGCCTGAGTGCAGATATGATCAATCGTTTTCCACATGAATTCTCCGGTGGACAGCGCCAGCGAATAGCCATAGCCCGCTCGATTGTTCTTCAGCCGGACTTTCTGGTACTTGATGAGCCGACATCAGCGCTCGATATGACAATCCAGAAACAGATCATTGATCTTCTCAAAAATCTCCAGGATCGATACGGAATCACCTACCTCTTTATTTCCCATGACCTCCGTGTGGTAAGAGCGCTTGCGGATCAGGTTGCGGTGATGCAGAATGGAAGGATTGTGGAATCGGGTCTTGCTGATAAAGTCTTTGGAAGCCCCGAACACGAATACACAAAACGGTTATTTACGGCTGCTCTTGGCAATAATGAGTACATTTAGCATGAACTTTTGTTACAGAACAAGCGAGTTTCTCGGGGTGCGTCCGCCTGATTACCTCACATTTCCTGCAGGAGTGCGAGAAGTCGCTCAAGCTCAGGAAGAAGTTCCGTGGCCACAGTCAGTGAACCATCACGACAATCGGCTTCCATTGAGGCCGTAACTTCCCGAATACCTTCGAATCCAAGGCTTGCGGCAGCACCTTTAATAGAATGGGCACTTGCTCTTCCCATGGCAGCATCCCCTTTACTGATCCCCTGCTTAAGGTTTGCAAAGTCCGAAACAGATGATTCTTTGAAGATTACAATTAATTCTGCCAACAGTTCTTCATCATCCGCAGCCTGATCAAGGGCAAAAGCCTTATTCCATTTCAAATCACTCATAGCAAGTTCCTTCTCCAAAGATCCTTATTTTCAATATTAAACATATCCAGTCCATGGCCCAACCTACAGAAAAAATGGTATCATATCTGCATTATGATTTGCAAATATTATAATGAGATGGCAATTTTAGAGCAATTTTGGAGATACTAATTACTCCTTCCCGGATAACCGTACATTCCTTTTCTCTGTCAGAACAGTGAACAATGGTTGATCCCTGCCCTCCCGGAGTAAGCCCTCCATCTAAAACAAATGATAGTTTCTCTCCGAACATATCATGTATGTCCTGTGCAGAAACAAGTGGTGCCTCGCCACTGATATTTGCGCTGGTAGCAGTCAATGCCCCTCCCCAGGATTCACATAATTTCCTGGCAACAGGATGAGAGGAAATACGAATCGCCAGTGAGCGTCCTCCCCCTGTGAGCACAGATGAGATATGTTTTTGTGCCGGAAATATAAGCGTTAAGGGACCGGGCCAAAAGGAATCAATCAGACTCTTATAGCCTTCCGGAAAGGAGCAAGCAAGGGACGAGAGTTGTGTAACATCTTGAATAATAAGGGAAATGGGTTTTTGTTCTTCTCTACCCTTAAGCGCATAGAGGGCAGTTATGGCCTGTTCGTTTTCAGGATCAACGGCCAGGCCATAAAAGGTTTCTGTTGGATAGGCAACAATGCCTCCCTGCCTTAAACATTGCAAAGCGTGTTCAAAGTCACGTTCACTGGGTTGTACTGGAAAATACAAAATTTCTTTTACAGGCCAATTCTTCTAGCTTTTTCTTCCACTTCTTTGGCCATGGTAATTTTATATTCCGAGATTTTTTGACTCAATTCTTTATCACCGAGTGCAAGGATTCTAGCCGCAAGTACTCCAGCATTTTTGGCACCGGGTTTACCAATTCCCATGGTGGCAACAGGTATCCCTGGAGGCATTTGAACCGTCGCAAGCAGTGCATCCATACCCCTTAAAGGTGACGCATCAAGAGGGACACCTATAACCGGTAAGTCAGTATGTGCCGCGAGTACTCCTGCCAGGTGAGCAGCCATTCCTGCACCGGCAATAATCAATTTCAAACCACGATCTTTTGCGGTTGCAGCAAACTTTGCCGCACGCTCAGGGGTACGATGAGCGGAAGCCACGGTCATTTCCCATGGAATCCCCATGGAAGTTAAGAAGTCAGCGGCAGCCTGCATAACGGGAAGATCAGAATCACTTCCCATAACAATACCAACCAGAGGTTTTGCATCAATCTCCCGTCGCCTGGTTAAGGCCTTGGCCCCGATATCTGTCCGATAAAAGGAACCAGTCCAGGTTATCATTCCCGTAGCTTTATATGCTGCAGCTATAGCTTTCTCAAGATCCTTACCAACAGCAGTAACACCTAACACTCTTCCACCTGCAGAGGCCACTCGTCCATTTCGTACCTGAGTTCCTGCATGGAAGACTACAACTCCAGGTACCTCGGAGGCCTTCTTCAAACCACGAATAGCTTTATCTGATTCATACTTTCCGGGATATCCACCCGAAGCCATGACAACGCATACAGTGGGGCGAGGGTCTATTTTCATTTCCACCTGATCAAGACGTCCATCAATAACAGCCTCAAAGATATCAACAACATCGCTTTTCAAACGCATAAGCAATGGCTGTGCTTCAGGATCTCCAAAGCGACAGTTGAATTCGAGTACCTGAACATCGTCACCATTAATCATAAGTCCGGCATAAAGCATACCTTTATATGGACGCCCTTCCTCTGCCATCCCTTTGATAGTGGGGAGCATTACCTGCTCCATAACATAGTCGGCAATTTTCTCAGTCACTACTGGAGCTGGTGAATAGGCTCCCATTCCACCGGTATTCGGTCCCTTATCACCTTCATATGCCGCCTTATGGTCCTGGGAAGTTGGCAGGGGTAAGATGGTTTTTCCGTCTGTAAAGGCAATAAACGATGCTTCCTCACCTTTAAGGCATTCCTCAACTATGAGTTTGTTACCAGCTTCCCCGAAGGCCTTGTCACGCATAATCAAATCAACGGCAGATTTGGCCTCTTTTACAGTTGAAGCAACGATAACGCCTTTTCCTGCAGCAAGGCCATCGGCCTTAACCACAAGAGGAGCGCCACATTTATCAATATATTTTTTTGCCTTTTTCGCATCTGTAAAAACTTTAAATTTAGCAGTGGGTATTTTATATTTTTTCAAAAATTCTTTGGCAAAAACCTTACTTCCTTCAAGAATAGCAGCTTCCTGCGTCGGTCCAAAAATTCGCATTCCTTCTTTTTCAAACGCATCAACAACACCAACGGTTAATGACATTTCAGGTCCAATAACGGTGAGATCGATTTTTTCTTCTTTTGCAAAGGCCAGAAGAGCATCAACGTCGGTGACACTGATATCCACACACTCTGCCATTCTTTTGATCCCAGCATTTCCAGGGGCACAATAAATTTTATCCACTCGTGAACTTTGATGAATTTTCCACACCAAGGCATGTTCACGACCTCCAGATCCTACAACAAGAACTTTCATTTTCTTTACTCCTGATAAGAGTGAGCAGTAATTCTACAATACAGAAGAACTACCTGAGTTTTTTTTTCGACAAGAACGAAAGCAGAAGATAAGCATATAGTTTCGCTATATTAGCTAATAGTTTCAAACGAAAAATATTTACAATTAGAATACAAAAGATTGACAATTCTGACAAGAGGAATACAATGAATGAACAGCCATTCAGTGCTTCTTTCTTTTTAGCTTTTTTTCAAGAAAAAATTTCGATATGAACATAACACATTCAGACTAATGAAAGCAGCAAATAAACATTCTAAAATTATTCACGCCGCCACCAAAGTTTTTGCCAAAAAAGGTTTCTTTAATGCGAGGATATCTGATATTGCCAAAGAAGCCAAGGTGGCAGATGGTACTATCTACCTTTACTTCAACAATAAATTTGACATTCTCATTTCAGTCTTTGAAGAAGAGATTGGCTCCCTGATTGATCAGGTTAAAAAACTTCTAGCTGCAGAAGATGATCCAAGAAAGATGCTCGAGATTTTTGCAAAAAAGCATCTGACAGTTATGAAGAAAAATAAAAATCTGGCAGAAGTCATTCAAATAGAGTTACGGCAGAGTGCTAAGCTTATTAAAGATTATCGTAACAATAAATTCAGCGAGTACGTAAATATCATTTCATCAATTATTAAGCTTGGACAGGAACAAAACATTTACCGAGCTTCTATTCGACCGGGTATTGCTAAACGCGCTTTTTTTGGGGCTCTTGACGAGATATCACGGATCTGGACTGTAGGTGTAGCTACAGAATATACCGTCGAAGAGACTACTCAACAAGTACTTGAAATATTCCTCTGTGGCATCCTGGAACCCGATGCCTCTCTCTTTTAAAAGAAAGCCCCCCAACCCCTTTGCAACCCTTCAATAAAATAATTATATCTGGTACTGGTCCTTTTCTTACAAGAACCAATCCTGCTAGGAGTCTGACAGAGTTAGACACTCTACGAGCATGAAAAACCGACAGCCAATTTTAAAAATTGCACCAAGTAAGAATTTTCGCCGCATGGGGCGTGCTTTTTGACTGACA
>CAZIDU010000070.1:0-24301 GCA_964538055.1 uncultured Desulfocapsa sp.
CATAAGAAACGGAAATGGATTATTTGAATTTTTTTATATAGAAACAGGTTGCACTCGCGAATAACCTGCAAGATTTTTTTGCGTCAAAGGACCCAGCAACCCCTATGGTCTAACTTGCGCTTATAAAAATTTCACTGCCCATTCGGTGGAGAATTTAAAGGTTGTAGAAATTTGCCCCGCCCCTCCCCCTTCATCACTTTCATACCAGAAATGTGATGTCAATATTTGCGCCAATCTCCCCTATTCTCGCCAAACTTACACGCTGGTTCATAATAGAATTGCATTCAGGACAAATAGCCTTCAAGTTGCCAAATTTCTCTGTAACAGGTGCATATTCTGCCATGTCCTCAGCTGGAAATCTTGGGGTACGGCACCGAACACAATAGAGTTGCCCTGGCTTGCATGTCTTTTTGTTCTTTGCGCGACGCGCCTGAAGGAAGGTCACCAGACTATGACTATGGATTAGCATGGGCCGTTTGTCATCAATGGTGGCAAGCCCTACCTTTATCCAGTTCCGTACGGTATTTTTGTGAATGCCGAACAAATTGGCAACCTCTTCCACTGTATAGCTGCGATGAATTTTCACAAGGCGGTGATTTGGGTGACGTTTTTTCATGGTTTAGTTGGCCTCGCTGGTTTTCCATAAAGTCATTGTAGAGTGGTATCTATAGAATAGTATCAAGATTGTTACTCCAAAGGAGTTGTTGTCTGGGATGTCGTTTATCTCCACTATTATCGGCAGTTACAACATTGCTGCCCTCTTTTGGAGTATCAGACTTGCTAATCGAAAGTGTTCTGGTTTTCTCGATTGGTGTATCAGATTTGTTACTCGACTCAACCTTTTTAGGTGTCAATTTTGTTACTGGGGATTTTTTACTTTTGGCGTGATAAGCAGACCAGCCCCTTCCTTTCCGACTGTCTTTAACCCTGGGATTTTTGGCAGGACTGAATGAGGGCTTGCCATAGTTTTTCCAACGATCATCAATAAAATATCTGCTCATATCACCCGAGCGGCCCCCGGAACCTTGATGGGCAATGTCGAGAAAACCTTTCGCCATCAATTCGTCAATGGCGTTGCGGAACTCACGGCGGGCAATCCCTTTTTTCTCAGCTTCGGAATAGGGATAAACTATTTCACCATTATTCCGGATGATCCAGCTATCCGACCTTTTGGCATCTTTTCTCTGATCCATCTGCCGTTTGCGAAGAAAATCAAAATAAACAAGGAGCGACCACCTACTCAGTGATCTGAAGGCAGAGGATCGGAGGAGTTTTTTCTCAAACCATATACAGTTTCCCATGACAGGCCTATGCTGTGGTTTTAACTGTTGTCGCGAATTGCAACATGCTCAGCCAGCCAGGATGAGATTTCATTTTCCAGCCAACCAACAGCCCGAGCGCCACCCAGTTTTATTGGTTTTGGGAATGTACCTTCTTTGATGCGAAGATAAATTGTTGAGCGGGACAGACCGGTTCGACTCTCAACCTGTTTGCGTCGTAGAATGGAAAGTCTTTCTTGGTTTGTGTTTTTCATGGTTGTACCTCATAAGTTTATATTAGAAGTTGCTGGCTCATGAGGGAACAATAGGAGATGTTTGGAGCGGAAAACAGAGGGCAAGGGTGTACAGGCACCCCTCTGAAAGAGGAATAATTGTGTGCTTATCTGGCCATAGAGGCGGGAGAAAATGTGGGCAGTGTTTTTGTTAGAAAATTATTCTGTTGGGCTTGCGCCACCTTTTGAATTGGGGTTAACAATGGTTGCAATTCGTTCAAAGGCCCGATCACTTAGCTCTGGATAGTTTTTTACAAGCCATTTCGTTATATATTTTTTGTGACCACCTTGGGGGACATGCGGGGGAGGATTCTTTTCATAAAGCTCGGTCCATGCTTCAACGGCGATCTTTAGTTCTTTAGCATAAAAAGGATGGTTAATGTCAAAGTAACTAGCATCAGTCTTTAATTCACTTTGTGTGTTCCCAGAAAAATATTCTTGCAAACTAATGAGGGATGATTTTTTTACAACCAACAAGACATCATCCTTTGGGTAAGTTGTTGCTAACTTGAAATTCTGAGGGTCCGACCAGGGATAACCACCTACGTCTTGATATGGGTACTTTCTTTTGTCAGTTTTCTTGGCGAGAAGTTCTAGCAGTACAATCATTTGGCCTGATGCTTTTGCCAAAAAAATACCGGTCCACGGGTTAAGCCTTATTTCGGGCCCATCAGTTAATGTCTGATATAAGGATTCGATAACAGATTGACCATTGTTGACTAGAAGTAGATCCCAGATACCTTCGATTAATGTCGTCGCTTCTGCAAAACAAACATCTTTTCCTAGAGAATGTTTTAATTCGTCAATAGCAAACGTTAAATTGCGCTGACTTGTTTCCCTCTTGGGTAGGGATGGTACTACCTCTAGTGCAACTATTTTGTTTAGAAAGTTTAAAGACAGTGTTATGTGACGATCTAAGGCTAGTCGCAACATATCAGCTTCATTGATGGTTTCACCGGATATTTTCGAAAAATGTAGCGCTGCTTCAGGTATAGTTAGCCATTCTCTCAGATTAAAGATCATATTCTTTTCAGGTAATTGTTCTTTGCTCATGACCGCTCAGTTTTTAGTTGATCTAAATAATCTGCCCAAGCCTGCATCATCTCTCTACGTTCAGGTAAGTGTTGCGCATAATTGTAGGCAGCCTTCATTTTATTTCGTTCAGCATGCGCGAGTTGGCGCTCAACAACATCAGACACCCAACCCTGCATCATTTTCCTGCGTCCTGAAAGTGTTGAGCAGGTTGCGTGCCTTTTTGAATAGCTTTTAACATGAGCCAACTGGCACTCTATTAAATTTGTATTCCAAAGCCAATCAAATGTCAGGCTGTAGATTCTGCAGCGCTATCTATAGATATCACCTCCGCTCCATACTCTAGTGCTTGCAATTTATTTCCCCACCACTGCATTAATTGCCGACGCTGTCCAAGATATTCGGCTCGATTGTAAGCCCCCTTGATCTTGTTCTTCTCTTCATGAGCCAAAGATTTTTCAATGACTTCACTTGCAAAGCCAGACCTCTCATGAGCCATTGAAGAGAAAGAAGATCGAAAACCATGTGGTGTAGCTTTGCCAAGATAACCCATATCGCGCAGAGCCTTGCTCATGGCGTTATCAGACATCGGTTTGTCTTTATCACGAACACTTGGGAAGATTAGACCATCCTCACCAAAAAGCACAGCGGCTCTCTTCAAAACTGCAATTGCCTGTTTTGAAATAGGGACTATATGGGGACGCCGCATCTTCATACGTTCTGCAGGAATATGCCACTCATTTACATCCTGATAAATCTCAGACCACCTAGCATTACGGACCTCACCAGAACGGCAAGCTGTAAGTGCAGTGAATTGAAGTGCTAATTTGGTGACAGTATGTATCTTAGGATTTGAAGTGATATCCTTGAGAAGTTGTGATAGGTCCTTATCGAAAACTGCTGGCATATGCTCAACTGTCTTAGTTTTCAATACACCCTGCATATCTGCTGCAGGGTTATATGTTGCCCGACCTGTTTGGATAGCATAGCGAAAAACGGAATTCATACGCTGTAAGACCTTCCGAGCTATCTCTAATGAACCTCGGCTCTCTATTTTTCGTAGAATCTTTAGTACATCTGGGGGAGCAATTGTGTCCACTGCTTGAGTGCCAATGCTTGCAAAAACATTGTTGTTCAAAGTATCTAAAACTGCTTGAGTATGTGCCGCACTCCACGCCTCACGTTGCTGCTCAATCCATTCTAAAGCGATATACTGAAAAGTTTTTGTTCTGACATCTTTCTTTTTTTCCTCTTCAGATATGTTCGCTTGTTTGATTTTCCGCCTTATCTGTGCGGGCTTAATGCCCTGCTTAACAAAAGACTTTGCCTCCAGGTGATCTACCCGAGCCTCCTTGAGAGATAGTTCTGGATAACGGCCAACTATAAACATACCATTCTTTCCAGCGATCTTGAATCGATACAGCCATCGCTTCACGCCAGTTGATGTGATTTCATAGAACAGTCCGCCTCCATCTGACAAACGACAAGGACCTTTGGCGTTACGAACATCAAGAGCCGTGAGTTTAGGCACATTACCCTCCACAATGGGTGTATTTTACATTACAGTTCGATCACTATTTCAAATATACCCCTTTAGTACACCCTTTTGACAATGGATTTCTTCGGACGGCTTTGGACTACAATAGACCCAAAAGGCAACAAAAAAGCCCCAAACCTTTACAGGCTGGGGCTTGAGCAATCTATATTGGAACTTCTAGGACTAACAAATGGTGCCGGAGGTCGGAATCGAACCGACATGGACTTACATCCGCTGGATTTTGAATCCAGTGCGTCTACCAATTTCACCACTCCGGCACATGTAGAATGGATAAGATGATTAATACCGTAACTGCCTCCAAACTGTCAAGAAAAATGGCATATTCAGGAAGTTTCAACGAAAATATTGCGGAGCTTGTACGTATAATTTACTGCCGACCAGATACTCATGACCACTGAAAGGTAGATTAGAACCATTGCAGATTCATACTGATATGGAATGGGGAGAAGATTTAATGGAAAGATCAGTAAGCCAACGCCATAATACTGAAAATTACTTTTAATTTTACCGAGATTATCAGCAGCCACCACTGTCCCGGTGGATGCCGCAAGGCCACGAATCCCTGTTATAAATATTTCACGAGCAATTATTATCAGGCAAACCCAGGCAGGTACACGGTCAAGGGGAATAAGCATGATAAGACCCGCTGTTACCAAGAGTTTATCGGCAAGCGGATCCATAAGTTTTCCTAAGACCGTCTCACTATCAAACTTTCTGGCAAGATAACCATCAAGTAAATCGGTCAAAACAGCAACCGCAAAAACAAGCCAAGCCAAAAAAGCAATGAAAGTAGTCTGCTCAAGTGCCAAAAGAAACACCATCACGGGGATCATCAGAAACCGTGCCCCGGTTAAGACATTTGGCCATGTCATAAGTCGCTTCATATGCTGCCTTTACATATTTCCATTATTGCTCATCCAATGCAGCAATCTGAATTTTTGATTGTGGGAGATGGCCCCTATATTCCTTATAATGAGCAAGTACCTTTTTGACATAACGTACAGTTTCCGGTATTCGTGGAATCCTCTGCACACGTTTCACCAACGTTGGCCCAGCATTGTAAGCAGCCAGGCTCAATGTTACATTCCCGTCAAAAAGTTTCAGCATGTTCCGCAGGTAACGGGTACCGCCATCAATATTCTCACGAGGATCAAAGGAATTACGAACCTTTAGCTCTTTTGCTGTACCTGGCATTAACTGCATCAGCCCTTGAGCACCGGCCTTAGAAAGGGCATAACGATCAAAATCCGACTCTGTCTTGATAATCGCCTTTATCAGGTAAGGATCCACATTATAAAGACGACTGGAGTTTCTGATATGATCATCATATAAGGAGGAATTATTCTGTACAAGTCCCCGGGAGGAAGAGGCCGTTGCAGAAAGACGCTGCAATCCTGCTTTCCTGGTAATCCCGATGCGGCTTTTTAGGGGATGGCAGGTGGGCGAACTATTCATGTTAGTGTATTGCTTTTTTCCTTTAGCATCAACGCAAACATACATCACAGCTTCTGCCTCATACCGAAACAGAACCAGCAGAAATAATCCTGCAAACACAGTGACAAGCCAAACCTTTTTATCCATACCCCAGATCACCCGTAACTCTATTTTTTTCTTTTTTCCCAATCTGACAAAAACTGTTCAATACCGATATCAGTGAGTGGGTGCTTTGCCAGCTGCTCGATCACTTTTAAAGGAATAGTCGCAATATCTGCTCCGATAGCCGCGGAGTCCATAACATGCTGCGGACTGCGAACACTTGCCACAATTACCTCTGTCTGGAATCCATAATTGCGGAAAATTGACATGATATCGTTAACCAGCTCCATTCCAGGAGTACCGATATCATCAAGACGACCGACAAAGGGACTGACATAGCTGGCTCCTGCTTTTGCTGCAAGCAGCGCCTGAGCAGCAGAGAAGATCAGAGTGACATTTGTTTTAATACCAAGTGCCGTCAGCTGTTTCACAGCCTTGATGCCTTCCATGATCATGGGGATCTTGATCACAATATTATCACTCATAGCTGCAAGTACTTTCGCCTCTGCAACCATTCCATCTGCTTCAAGACTGACAACCTCAGCACTGATAGGACCATCAACCACGGCAACGATGTCTCTTAAGATCTCCTCAAAGGGCTTATCTTCTTTGGCAATCAATGATGGATTAGTGGTCACTCCATCAACCATTCCCATGGCCAGACCTTTCTTAATCTCCTCGAGATTGGCTGTATCTATAAAAAATTTCATTTTTTTTCACTTTCTCCTTCTTGACTAAGAAATAAGTTACAGCATTCTTCACTGCAAAAATAAACAACTTCGTTTCGTGTTTGAGAATTCAACCGAATAGCCTGCTGCTTAGGAACCAGTTTGTGACAGATTGGATCTTCAACCAGTACATCTGCAACCGACTCGTCACCCTGCACGTCCTGTGCAGAGTTCTCTTTCTTTGCATCCTTCCTCTTCTTCCAGTCACCGACCAGCAACCTGTAGCCAAAGTAGAGAAGAATAGCTATGACAATTAATTTTATCGGACTCACGTCAATAGTATAGTATCAAATTTTCAGAAAAGTCGATGGTAAATTATGCCCAGGTATCACGCTTTATTTCCTGAACTGCGATACTGCCGACTTCCATTTGCTGTAAAAGACTTTGATGCATTGCCACTGTGGTCAATCCACTACAGGGATCACAACGATCGGGGTCAATTTCTATAAGCGGCTCTAGCACAAATAATCTTTCAGAAATATAGGGGTGAGGCAAAACCAGATCACTGGATGTTAATACACAGTCATCAAAGTAGAGGATATCCAGATCAAGCAGACGATCCTGATATCCATTTGCAGTTGATTTCTTATCACGACCGAATCCCCTCTCCACTTGCTGTAACATTGCAAGCAGTGAATCAGGAGCAAGAGTTGTTTCCAAAATCCCCACTCCGTTTAGAAAAAGATTGTCGCTGTCCATCCCCACGGGTTCAGTAATATAGGGATGGGAGAGGCAGACAAGCTCGATTGTCTCCTCCTGGCCCAGCTGCCGCCAGGCCTCTTGCACAATACGATTACTATCACCAAGGTTTGAGCCAAGCGCCACCCAAACCCGTTTTTTATTGCTCAATCCTTACAGGTCCTGCAATCCCAGAACATCAAACATGGTATAAAGGCCTGCATCTTTATTTGCAATCCAGGCCGCAGCCTTGGCTGCCCCCTGAGCGAAGTTGTCACGACTGTGGGCACGATGAGTAATTTCAATACGTTCTCCAGGGCCACAGAAATAGATGGTATGCTCACCCACAATATCACCGCCACGGACAGTCTGCACACCAATCTCTTCAACGGTACGCTCACCAATTATCCCATTGCGTTCATACACCCCTACTTCGGCCAGGTTTCTTTCCACACCCGAAGCCGCCATTTCAGCAAGTTTGAGAGCAGTACCCGAGGGAGCATCCTTCTTCTTATTATGATGCAATTCTACAATCTCGATATTGTAGTCATCGCCAAGAATGGAGGCGGTTTTTGCCGCAAGCTTAAAAAGGACATTGACGCCAACTGCCATATTAGGTGCCTGGACACAGGGAAAATCAGTGCTGAGTTGCTTCAACTCTGCAATATTTTCAGCGCTTAGGCCTGTAGTACCTATAACCATGGCCGTCTTATGCGCTGCCGCGATTTTTGCAAAACCCATGGTGGCTTTGTGAAAAGTGAAATCGATAATCACATCGCCCTTATCGACCACCGCTTCCAGCCCTTCTTCAATGACCACCCCAGCACTCCCCCAACCGCCCATTTCACCAGGGTCACGACCTATGGCAAGGCTCCCGGTTGCCTCAAAGGCAGCGGCATAGTTGAGTTCAGGGTGCTGTGAAACCATATATCCAATGCGCTGTCCCATTCTTCCGGCAGCGCCTGCGATAATTACATTAATCATTTCTTTCTTCCTTCGGCTATTTTCTTACAAAAGACCTGCGTCTTTCATGGCTCCAGTCAGTATTTGCAGAGCCTTATCATCAATTTCTGTCAGTGGCAGTCGTGGTAAACCATCTTTGATTTTACCCATAAGTTCCACACCTTTTTTGGCAGGAACCGGATTGGGTGCCGCAAACATTGATGTCATCAGAGGGTAGAGACTGTAATGAATCTCATTGGCCTTTTTGATATCACCGGAAAGAGCGGCTTCCATCAGGTCCGCCATCCCTCGAGGATGTACATTGGATGTAACTGAGATAACACCCTTACCACCGATAAAGACCGTTGGCATACAGGTAAAATCATCCCCTGAAAGTACGATAAAATCATCGGGACACTGACGAATCACTTCTGTGATCTGCTGCAGAGAGGCAGTAGCCTCTTTAATGCCGATGATATTCTCAAATTTGGCGAGACGGGCGACAGTCTCAGGCAGGATATTGGTAACAGTTCTGCTGGGAACATTATAGAGGATCACCGGGATATCAACAGCTTCCGTAATTGCCTTAAAATGCTGATACAAGCCTTCCTGACTGGGTTTATTGTAGTAGGGAACTACAGACAGGGTGGCATCTGCCCCACTTGCTTTTGCACTTCTCGCTAGATCAATGGCTTCTGCCGTGGAATTGGCACCAGTTCCGGCAATTACGGGAACACGTCCAGCAACAGTTTTTACTGTAAGCTCAATGATTCGTTTATGCTCATCAAAGCTGACGGTTGCTGATTCACCAGTAGTCCCGCAAGGTACGATTCCGTGAGTTCCGTTTTCAATCTGAAAATTAATCAGATCAACCAGACCCTTCTCATCAATTTCATTATTGATAAAAGGGGTAACAATTGCAACTATTGCGCCGTGATACTTTTCCATAATTCCTTCTCCTTCTATAATAGACTGAAGGTTATAGGCTAAAGCAAAAGAATAGTAACCTTCTGCCTTCTACCTCTTACCCTTCTGCCTTTTCTATTTCAATGATTCGGCCGTTAACTGACCGATATATATAATTCGCGCAGGTCCCTGCAGATACACATTTTCTGCAGTACCATCCTGGTTAAGGTCAAAAACAATTCTCAACTGCTCACCACCGGAGGTCGTAACCGTAACGGGCGAGGCCACAAGTCCTTTCGCCGCAGCAAAAATGGCCGATGCCACAGCTCCTGTGCCGCAGGCCATGGTTTCATCTTCCACGCCACGCTCATAGGTACGAACCCGGATACCACCGTCGCTAAGCGCCTGGACAAAATTAACGTTGCTTCCAGCGGGGGCAAACATTTCATGGAATCGAATTTCATGACCCCACTTTTTTACAGCTATTTCTTTTCCCTCATCCATAAAAATCACGGCATGGGGAACTCCGGAGTTCATAAAGGACATTTCAGTTGCCCGCCCATCAAGGTCTGCCTCGAGGCCACTCCGATAATCAAAGGGTGCAGTCATCAGAAGACTGACTTCTCCATCATCACCGAGAACCTCGGCTTCAATGATCCCGGCCATGGTTTCAAAAGACATTTTCTTTTCTGCAATCCCCCGGGCAAAGGCAAAACGGGCAGCACATCTGGCACCATTGCCACACATTTCAGCCACCGATCCGTCTTCATTATAGAAGCGCCAGCTGAAATCTGCATTCTCGGAGCCTTCAATAAAAATCACTCCATCGGCACCAACGGAAAACATACGGCGACAGACGCGGCGCACAAATTCCGCCTGTTCACCTTCTGGCACCAGAGGCCTGCGGTGGTCTATAACTATAAAATCGTTGCCCGTACCACTCATCTTGGCAAATGGTACAGGAAATTCGATATCCATTTTATTTCTCCAGAAATTCAGGGACATTTTCGCCCTGAATCAATGATTCCATGCTTTCACGTTTACGTATAATTCCAAACTGATCACCAGCAACCATTACTTCGGCAACACGAGGCCTGGAATTATAATTGGATGACATGGTAAAGCCATAGGCACCGGCACTGAGAACCGCCAGCAAATCACCCTGCTCGACACTTGGCAAGGGAATATCTTTTCCCAGAAAATCACCGGTCTCACATATCGGACCTACGACATCCGCAAACTGAATAAAATCAGCATCTTCCTTAACCGGTTGAATGGCATGATAGGCACCATACAGACTCGGACGGGTGAGGTCATTCATCCCGGCATCGACCACCACGAAATGCTTCGCTTTTTCACCGCCACGATTGCTCTTGGTGTACTGGACCTCGGTGACCAGAATTCCAGCATTCCCAACAATAACCCGGCCCGGCTCAAGGATCAGAGTGGCGTTGAGCCCTGTCAACTCTTCCTTAATGGCTCTGGCATACTCTTTAGGATGGGGTGGTTCTTCATCATCATAGATGATGCCCACCCCGCCACCAAGATCGATATATTGAATCGTTATTCCTTTTTCTGTTAAGCGTCCAACAAATGTTTTAAGCTTACGCAGGGTCTCAACAAAAGGCGAAATTAAAGTCAACTGAGAGCCGATATGACAGCTCACACCTTTCACTTCAACATGATCCATCGCTTCGGCCTGCAGATATAAGTCCAGTGCCTCATGAATGGGAATACCGAATTTATTTTTGGCCAAACCTGTGGAAATATAGGCATGTGTTTTTGGATCTACATCGGGATTTACCCGAAAGGAGACGGGAGCCTTAACGCCCATATCCTTTGCCACATTATTTAAACGGTGCAGCTCCTGTTCAGATTCCACATTAAAGAGGAGAATATTGGACTTCAAACCATAGCGCAGTTCCTCTTCGGTTTTCCCAACGCCCGAATAGATAATCTTGCCCGGGTCAACACCAGCCTGCAGAGCACGAAACAACTCTCCACCGGAAACGATGTCCGCACCACCACCAAGGTTCCCAAACAGGGACAGTATGGCAATATTTGAGCAACTCTTTACCGCAAAACAGGTAATATGATCGATATCCTCAAATCCTGAATCAAAGGCCTGAAAATGACGGGTCAACGTTGCCTTGGAGTAAAGATAGAAGGGTGTCCCGACTTCTTTTGCGATATCACTTACCGCTAGATCTTCGCAGAAAAGATCACCGTTTTTGTATTCAAAATGGTTCATAATTTCTTTTAAAATTGCCTGTAATAACTCAATATATTAATGACGAATACTGGCTTCACGAGACTTTTCACTCTCGTTTGGTATTTCCGCCGTATCGTACGCAGTAACAGAATAATAGTAACTGCCATCAGCGGATACATTCGCATCTTCAAAAATTGAATAGACAGCGCTGACGTCACCAATTACTGCAGCTGTTTTTTCATCTGTACTACGTCGATATACCTTATATCCTTTTACATCGGCATCCCGAGATTTATCCCAGAAAACCTTTATACCAGCACCGGTCTGTACCGCTGTGATTCCAGTGGGAGCCCCTGGAGCTGTCTGATCAATGGCTGTAACACTCACAGCATCAGAAAGACCGCCACTCACAGGAGTTCCATCAACCAGAAGAATAGACTGAACCTTGTAATAAAAAGTTTCTCCGTTCTTCAGGGAATTATCAACAAATTGAGTCACACTTACAGCCTGACCAGTGCTTGCAAAGTCAACATTATCCTTGCTCCGCTGTATTTGATAGGACATTGGATAACTGACACTTTCACCGTCCATAAGCTGGGTAACAGCCTGCCAACTGACAACAGCACTGGAGTCTGCTCCTCTTGCCGTCATCCCCTCGGGGGCTCTAGCCGGGATATGCCACACAAAAGAGACAATATTGGAATCGGGACTTGCTGCCCACCAGCTTGTTCTGGCATTGACCTTAAAAAAATATTTATGACCAGAACGAAGAAGCGAAGTCTCGTATGTTCCCTGACGTCTCTTTTCCGGATCAACTACCCCGCCCGGGACCTGCATGGCCTCCGTAAAAGGAATGGGACAGGTGGGGCAATAATCACTGAGTGGCACCACTGCTCTATAGACATCAAAGGTGGCAATATCTGTAAGATCCGTTCCTCTGATAGTTTCCCGAGGAAAGGTCCAGTTCAGGGTTACCCCTTTTTCACTTACGGAATAACGTAAATCTTCAATTGCCTTGGGAACAATGGAATCAGGAGGAACAGGTTCAGTTTTATACCCACAACCTCCCGCCAGAAACAGTGTCCCGGTGAGAAGAATTACCCCTGCAAACTGTGTTTTTCTCAACATCTTAATCTCCAATTCCCATTTGTTTTTCAGCAGTTTGCACTGCTTCTTCAACCCGCAGTGTTGCGGTTCCTCCGGTCGAGACTCTGGAGTTCACAGAACCTTCAACACTCAACACATCAAAAACATCCTCATCAATGATCGGAGAAAATTCTCTGATCTCTGAAAGAGTTAAATCAGTCAGCTCACAACCCTTCGCAGTACAGGTTGCAACAGCCCGTCCCACAATACCGTGTGCCTCACGAAATGGTACATCGCGCAGGACAAGATAGTCGGCAAGATCCGTGGCTGTCATAAAACCTGTCTTGGTAGCATCTTCCATGCGCCTGGTATTAAAATCCAGATTGCCAAGAATCTCGGCCATAATGGCAAGGGAGGCGGATACGGTATCCACAGCATCAAAAACCGGCTCTTTGTCTTCCTGAAGATCCCGGTTATAGGTCAGCGGCAGCCCTTTCATCAGCGTGATAAGAGACATAAGACTGCCTACCACCCTGCCGGATTTCCCACGGATCAACTCCGGGATATCAGGATTTTTTTTCTGCGGCATTATGGATGAGCCGGTACAAAATTTATCGGAAATACTGACAAAGGAAAACTCCTGACTGGACCAGAGCACCAGCTCTTCCGAAAGGCGCGAGAGATGAAGCTGTATCATGGTGCAGCAGGAGACAAACTCGATGGCGAAATCACGATCTCCCGAGGTATCCATGGAGTTTGCCGTTACGCTGTCAAAACCCAGCAGGTCGGCGACCATCTCCCGATCGATGGGAAGGCCCGTCCCTGCCACGGCTGCCGCGCCAAGGGGGAGAATATTGATCCGTTTTCTGCAATCCGCAATACGCTCTTTATCGCGACCAAACATCTCATAATAGGCCATCATATGATGGGCAATAAGTACCGGCTGTGCCCGCTGCATATGGGTATACCCAGGCATTACCTGTCCCATATATTTTCTGCCAAGCACCACAAATGCACGACGGGTATCATCAAGGAGCACCATAAACCTGTCACACTGGTCACGAAGATAGAGACGCAGATCAAGTGCTATCTGGTCATTCCGACTGCGGGCACTGTGTAGCTTGGCTCCGGCCGGACCAATGGCATCTATAAGTGCCTTTTCAATATTCATATGAATATCTTCAAGCTCACTCTTAAAGGAAAAGTTTCCTTCGTCAATACTCTTTTCGATATCCGAGAGTCCATCGCTGATGGCGGTCAGTTCTTCTGCCGTGAGCAGGCCTTTTGCAGCCAGCATGGTGGCATGCGCTTTGCTTCCGAGTATATCGTAGGAATAGAGGCGCTGATCATAACTAATCGATTCGGTGAAGGCCTCAACCGAAGCCGCCGTGGCCTCTTCAAAGCGTCCGCCCCAAAGCTTTTGTGATTTGTTTTTTTCCACGTTTACGTATCCACTATTTTTTTTGCATAGCTACAAGTTGTAATCGCAAACCATTGAGGCGGATAAAGCCACCGGCATCGGCCTGATTATAGACATCATCCTCTTCAAATGTAGCAAAACTCTCCTGATACAGAGACTGGTCAGATTTCTTTCCAACGGAGACACAATTCCCTTTATAGAGTTTCATGCGAACCGTACCATTCACTGTTTTCTGACTTTCATCCATGGTCACCTGCAACAGTTCACGCTCAGGGGAAAACCAGAAACCGTTATAGACAAGTTCTGCATAGCGGGGCACCAGAGAGTCTCTGATCCGCATCACCTCTCTGTCCATACACATGGTTTCAAGGTCCCGATGCGCATTACGAAGCAGGGTTCCGCCGGGGGTCTCATAGACGCCACGGGACTTCATTCCCACAAAACGATTTTCCAGTAAATCAAGACGACCAATACCATTGGCACCTGCGACTTTATTTAATGCCTCAAAGAGTGGCAGAGGAGCCATCCGTTCACCATTAATGGCAACAGGATCACCTTTTTCAAAATCAATTTCAAGATACGTTGCCTTATCCGGCGCGTTTTCCGGAGACACCGAAAGCCTATACATATCCTCATCGGGCTCATTCCAGGGATCTTCCAGGAGTCCGCCTTCAAAGCTGATATGAAGGATATTCTCATCGGAACTGTAAGGGTTCTTCTTGGTGGTGGGTACCGGAATATTATGTTTTTTGGCAAACACTTCGAGCTTGGCTCTGGAATTCAGATCCCAGATACGCCAGGGAGCAATAATCTTCAAACTCGGATCAATACCAAGATAAGACAATTCAAAGCGAACCTGATCGTTCCCCTTTCCAGTGGCCCCATGACTCACGGCATCCGCACCTTCGGCGTGGGCGATACGCACCTGCTCTTTCCCGATAATGGGACGGGCAAGTGATGTTCCGAGAAGATAGGACCCTTCATAAATGGCGTTGCAGCGAAAAGCCGGAAAGATATAATCTTCCACAAACTCCTGACGAAGGTCAGAAATAATTACTTTCTCAGCACCGGTTGCCATTCCCTTTTCACGAATTGCATTCCAGTCTTCCGTCTGTCCGACATCGGCTGCATAGGCAATAACAGGGCACTCATATTCTTCTTCCAGCCATTTCAAAATGACTGAAGTGTCCAATCCGCCGGAATAGGCTAGTACTATTTTTTTCACGTCCATTATATTTCCCTACCTCTCCCGCACATCAACTGACATACAGAAATTATTATCTTTTCTTTTTTACAAAATGTCCCCAAACCACATAAGGAACGTACAATAAATACCTTTAACATTTTTTCAGGCAGCACCAGGTCTCCCCCCCCCCGGAAGTGGGGCTTTAGCCCCGCCCAAAGGCGTAATCGGCGGGACTGAAGTCCCGCTTCCAGCAGCTTACTTCTATCCCTAAGTGATCCGGATACCGTAGATCTAAGTGATCAGGGTGCCGTAGATTCGTACAGGCACGATCGGCCGCAATAGTCTTCTCTATGCGGCCCGATTGTGACCGTACGAATATGCGGTGCGCCTGGTCACTTACCGCCAATAAGTCGCTCTAAAATTGCCTTATGCATATGCATTTTATTCTCTGCCTGGTCAAAGGCCACACACTGATCCGATTCCAGAACAGCTTCAGTGATCTCTTCCTCACGATGGGCCGGCAGACAGTGTAAAACAATGGCATCGGATGGAGCCTTAGCCATAAGTGCAGAATTAATCTGCAAAGGCTGGAAAATAGCAAGGCGTTCTTCCGCCTCCTCTTCCTGTCCCATGGAGGCCCAGACATCGGTATTAACAACATCAGCCCCTGCCACCGCCTCTTCCGGACTGCGTGTAATGGTAATGGGTTTCACTGCCTCTTTCTGCGCAACTTCCATTATATCAGGGTCCGGATCGTAACCTTCAGGACAGGCCAGAACCAGTTCAAAACCAATCCGGCTGGCAGCTTGTATCCAGGAGTTGGCCATATTGTTGCCATCACCTATCCAGGCTATCTTCAACTCTTCAATATTTCCTTTCTTCTCGACAACCGTCATGATATCGCTGAGGATCTGACAGGGATGGTGAAGATCGGTGAGGGCATTTATAACCGGCACAGAGGAATATTCCGCAAGCTCCGTTACCACGTTCTGACCAAATGTCCGCACCACGATTCCGTCCACATAACGGGCCATAACTCTGGCCATATCTTTTAAGGGTTCGGAACGGGCAAGTTGGGTATCACGCCCGGAAAGAAAAATTACCTGCCCCCCAAGACCATACATTGCTGACTCAAAGGAGACCCGGGTTCTGGTGGAAGGTTTCTCAAATATCAGTCCAACTATCTTTCCAGCCAGCTGTTGATGGCTGGCTCCAGCGAGACGTTCTTCTTTAAGCTGAATGGCGCGATTAATAAAACCAAGCAACTCTTCTTTGCTAAAATACTGTAATGACTGTAAGTGGCTAACCATGACTCGTTTCTTGTATTCACAGGCCCATCTGTTTTAAAATGGCACCTTTTAATCTATATCCCCGAGCCCAATCGCTTTATAAGAGCCAAAACCAACAGACTCTTTATCTAAAGGGGAAAGAAATCATATTTACCCAAAACAGGATTGATTTGCAAAGATTTTCGTGAAAAGAGCAACTCAGGCCTTACATTCTCCCAAAACCTCATCTAAAGCAGTCAATAATTGATCAATTTCGGCTTTGCTGATAATGAGTGGTGGCAGAAACCGAAGCACTGCATTTCCGGCAAAATTAATAAATACCCCCCTGTCAAAAAGAGTTTTTACCATGGCGGCACCCTGCTCGACACCTTTTTCAGTGAGAACAAGCCCCCGAATCAATCCCATTCCCCGTGCCCCGCTGGCAAGGAGGGGAAAACGTGTCGCCAGATCCTCGAGTCCCTTCTGCAGATAGTCACCCTTCTCCCTCACATCAGCAAGGAAACCATCTTCCAAGATAATCTTCAGAGTAGCGACGGCCCCTGCTGCTGCCACCGGATTACCCCCAAACGTGGAACCATGGGTTCCGGGAACCAGAGAGGCCGCAATCTCTTTCCTGGTGAGCATGGCACCAATGGGTAAACCGTTACCAAGGGCCTTGGCGACGGTCATGATATCCGGGACAACCCCCAGCTGCTCATAGGCAAAAAAGCTGCCGGTCCGTCCGATTCCTGTCTGTATTTCATCAAAAATTAACAGCAGATCATGTTTCCTGCACAAATCCTGCAATCCCTTCAAATACTGGACGTCCAGAGGTCGTACACCACCCTCCCCCTGCAGAGGTTCACACAGAATAGCGCAGGTCTGATCGGTAATCATGGCTTCCAGCACATTCAGGTTTCCAAAGGGAGCATGGGAAAAACCTTCAGGCATGGGCTCAAAGCCCTCGTGAAACTTGGGCTGTCCCGTGGCTGCCACGGTGGCAAGGGTCCTGCCATGAAATGATCCGGCGAGTGAAATAATCCCGTAGCGTTCATGCCCGGCACAAATCCTGGCAAGTTTTATAGCCGCTTCGTTTGCCTCTGCCCCGCTATTTGCCAGAAACACCCGATCGGCAAAGGAGTTTTCTGTCAACAGTTCAGCCAGTTCTGTCTGGGGCTGGGTGTAATACAGATTCGAGACATGAACCAGCTGTTTTGCCTGGGCACATATGGCCTCGGTCACCACTGGATGGCAGTGGCCAAGGCTGCAGACTGCAATCCCTGCCAGGCAATCAAGATATTCTTTTCCTTCAGCATCGGTCAAGGTACACCCTTCACCCTTGACCATGGTGGCGGGATATCGTGCGTAGGTTCCTATAATCACTTCGTCACTCCTTTCGGCCCAGCTTGCATTTTCTCCACTCATCAAACTATCTCCGTCCCTATCCCTTCTCGGGTAAATATTTCTAGCAGGATGGCATGTTCCACCCTGCCATCTATAATATGTGTTTTTGTCACGCCACCCCTCAGTGCATCTCCACAGCATCTCACCTTGGGAATCATGCCACCGCCAATGATCCCATTGTCGATATAATTTTCAAGATCATCCTGCTTCAAGGATTTCAACAGTGTTCCTTCACTGTCCTGAACACCTGCAACATCGGTGAGTAAAACCAGTTTCGCAGCATTTAACTCAGCGGCAATGGCTCCGGCTACAATATCTGCATTGATATTAAATGCCTGTCCATCTTCTCCAACGCCAACGGGAGCAATCACCGGGATAAAATCATTCCTATCCAGTGCCTGCAAGATCTCTGGGTTCACTTTGGTCACCTGCCCCACCCGGCCAAGATCAATCAGTTCAGGAGGGGCATCCTTTAAAGCCTCATTATTTTTCTTACTGACTTGCATTTTTTCTGCACAGATCAGATCGCCATCACGTCCTGACAGTCCGACAGCACGACCACCGCAATGATTGATATTTCCAACAATCTCTTTATTCACCTTACCCACAAGAACCATCTCAACCACACTCATGGTCTCACCGTCGGTTACGCGCATCCCTTGGACATACCTGGGTTTAATCTCAAGTCTATCGAGGAGAAGATTAATCTGAGGCCCGCCACCGTGAACAATCACCGGATTAATCCCGATATGTTTCATGAGAATAATATCGAGAGCAAACTGTTTTTTTAGATTTTCATCCACCATGGCATGACCACCGTATTTAATAACCACGGTTTTATGTCTGAATTCCTGCATATAGGGCAGAGATTCAATTAATCCCCTGGCTCGGTCAATACTTTCCTGCATATCCGTAAGTCCTTTTCAACAAGTTCTATATTTCCGTTTCAAATCAGCTAACTACATTCAGTTTTCACACAACATATCTCCATTCTACTGACTCAACTGATTGAAGTAAAGAAATCTTTCTTTTCCTCTTGGCACCGGGATTTCTTTACTTTCTTAAACTCCACGGCTATATTAGGCCTGGTAATTGCAGTGGAACCATTCCTACTTTGTCTATCTGGAGATTTTTTTGGTGAGAAACAACTATATGAATTACTTCTTGTCAGGGCTGTCTATCTTGCTTCTTTTCGTTGCCACCCCTCTCTTTGCAGCGAACGCACCGATCACCATCGAGGCAGATCACATGAGCTCTCTTGAAGAGGATAACAATGTCCTTTTCAGTGGAAATGTGGATGCGGCACAGGCCGATGTCCGGATTCGTTCTGATGAAATGACAGTCTATTACTCCGCTGCGGAAAAGGAAAAAAAACAGGAAGTCAAACGTCTTAAATGTGTCGGGAATGTGGAAATCACCAAAGGTGAATGGCTTGGTACCGGAGACACAATGAATTATCTGGCAAAGGAACGCAAAGTGATTCTGAGTGGTGGAGCCAAAGCGTGGCAGGGCACCAATCTAGTTACAGGAAACACCATCATCTACTATCTCGACGAAGGGCGATCCGAGGTTGTTGGCAGCCGGCCTTCTGCTACGGTTGGCGGTGAGTCAGATGAACCTGCAAAACCAACCAGGGTAAAAGCAACTCTTACTCCACAATAATTATTATGGCACTGCTGGAAACCGATAAAATTATCAAGCGTTACCGAACCCGTACCGTGGTCGACGGAGTAAGCCTCCAGGTCAACACTGGTGTTGTTGTCGGCCTGTTAGGCCCGAATGGTGCCGGCAAAACTACCTCGTTCTATACAATTGCCGGTTTTATCCGTCCCGATGGCGGTCGCGTCCTGCTTAATGGTGAAGAAATCACCAGGCTTCCGATTCATAAGCGTGCCCAGAAAGGTATCTCCTATCTTGCCCAGGAACCTTCGGTCTTTAAAAAGCTGACCGTAGAAGAAAATGTCCGCATCATCCTTGAACCATTGGGACTGACAAAAAACGAAATCAACAACCGAATTGACGAGCTGATGGCAGACCTCAAAATCGAATATCTTCGGGAAAACAAGGGACATGCCCTGTCTGGTGGTGAACGACGCCGTGTGGAAATCATGAGAGCCCTGGCAACTCGCCCCAATTTCATCCTCCTTGATGAACCCTTTGCAGGCATTGATCCCCTTGCTGTAGCCGACCTCCAGAAGCTTATCATTGGTTTGAAGGACAAAGGATTAGGAGTCCTGATATCAGATCACAATGTTCGGGAAACCCTTCAGGTTTGTGATTTTGCCTACATCATGAATGCAGGACAAATTTTGACCAGCGGTGTTGCAGATGATATCATTGAAAGTGAAGTAGCCCGTAAAATGTATCTTGGCGAAAATTTCAGCATGTGATGTAACAGACAACAATGGCCCTCGAACTCAGACAACAGCTTAAGCTATCACAAAAACTGGTAATGACGCCCCAATTGCGTCTTGCCATTAAACTGCTGCAGATGAATCGCCTGGAACTCGGTGATGCACTCCAGGCCGAGATTGAGCAGAACCCCGCTCTTGAAGAAGATGTGAATATTCAGGACCATCGGGAAAACCCGCAAAGCCTTACCTCCACCACCGAGCAGAAGGGTCCAGAGATAGAACAGGATCATACCGATCAGGTAAGGGCAGAAGACACAATACCTGAAACAAACTGGGAAGACTACGCCAACACCTTTGACAGCAACGTCTCCTTCTCCCACGAAACTCCAGCGGCGGATGCTCCTAGTCAGTTTGACTTTATCTCCGAAAAGCCCGGTCTTCTTGCCTATCTTCAATGGCAGCTTGCTCATGCGCAACTTGAACCCGAGGAATGGGATATTGCCCTTTTTATTGCCGCCAATCTCAACCGTTATGGATTTCTTGAGTGCAGTCTTGAAGAAGTTATGGAGGCCACAGAGTGTGACCATGATGCTGCAGAGTATATCCTGGAAGTAATCCAGGATCTTGATCCTCCAGGCATCGCAGCCCGTGATGTCTCCGAGTCACTTTTTCTGCAACTGGAACGTATGGGAATGAAAGACTCCCTTGCTGCTGTAATTGCCAGCGATCATCTCAACTACCTGCAGACTCGTAATTACAGGGCCATCAGTCAGGCCACCGGTCGAAAACGCAATGAAGTCGTCAAGGCCATCGAATTTATCATCTCCGAACTCACCCCCTATCCGGGCCTGCCCTACAGTACGGAAACCACAAACTATGTTGTGCCGGATGTCTATGTTCGAAAAATCGATGGTGAATTTGTCATCCATCTCAATGAAGAAGACATTCCGAACCTGAAACTTTCGTCCCAATTACAGGAATTACTGCAGGCAGAAGAAGGCAGTGTTGAAAAAAAATCAAAGGCCTATATAAAGGAGAAACTCAAGGATGCCGGATGGTTTATAAAATCTCTGCACCAGCGCCAACGTACAATCTTCAAGGTAATGGAGAGTATTCTCAAATTTCAGGCTGATTTTTTCGAACATGGTGCAACCCGCCTCAAGCCCCTTATTCTGCGAGATGTGGCCGAAGACATTGAGATGCACGAGTCCACCGTCAGCCGGGTGACCTCAAACAAATATGTACACACCCCTTTAGGGATCTACGAACTGAAATATTTCTTTTCAACAGCCATCCCCAGACAGGGTGCAGAATCCCTTGCTGCAGAATCCATTCGGGAGCGCATCCGGAGGATGATTCAGGACGAAGATCCCCATAAACCCCTCAGCGACAATGCTATCTCTTTGAAACTTAAAGAAAATAACATTGAGATCGCCCGCCGCACTGTTGCCAAATATAGGGAACAGCTGAAAATCCTTCCAGTGAAACATCGTCGCAAACCAAGATAACGAGAGTTTCGTGAATTCACAATTTTCTTTCAATCCCGCTTCTCCTCAATATATGTAAAGATCGCATGAGTCGACTTGAACGCATCTACTTCTTCCACCAGAGACTAAAAGCGGGCAGGTTTCCCAATGCCCAGACCCTGATGGAAGAGTTTGAACTTTCCCGTGCCACTGCTCACCGAGACATCAGCTATATGCGGGACAGACTGCTCGCCCCTCTGACCTTCAATCCCAGTCGCAAAGGCTTTTACTACACTGAGGATGACTTCACCCTCCCCTTTGAAGACAGTCCGAAGATTCTCTTTCTTATGGGCCTTCTCAACAAAATGGCAGATGAGGCCGGGCTTGGCAGCCTTCCGGAGATGAAACAGCTTGAAAAACGACTCAGCCAGCTGATTGCTCCAGGCTATGAGCAGTTAATGGAAAATGTTCTCTGTCAGTGGATAGAAGTGGAAACTCTGGCAGCATCTGTTTTTGAAACAATCATCGAAGCAATATTGAAAGATCGGCTCCTGGAAGTTGAATATTGCTCCGCAGAAGGTCTGAAAAGCTCTCGCACCCTGGAACCCCAGCGCCTGATCAACTACCAGGGACGCTGGTATCTTCTGGCTTACTGCCACCTCAGGAAAGATCATCGTCTGTTCCATATGGCAAGAATTGAAAAAGCAACGACCGGAACAAAAAGAACCGGCTTGCCGCACCATACACCAGATTCTTTTCTAGACGATGCCTTCGGAATATTCACAGGATCAATCCGCTATCATGCCAAAATCGCCTTCACCGGTACTGCCGCAGAACTGGTACGCAGGCAATACTGGCATGAAAAGCAGATAATCGAAGAAGGGGAAAATGGCATAACTCTCTCCCTGCCCGTGAATGACGACAGGGAAATCATGATGAAGATCCTTCAGTACGGATCAAGGGCAAGGGTTATCGCTCCTGATTCACTGCGTCAGCGTGTAGCGGAAGAAATAACTAAGATGGCGAGTTGTTATCAGGAGCAGTGAGTCTCTACAGGCTGTCCTCGGATTCTGCCATGGAATAACTTCCCTTCCTGATATTTCCAAATGTCAATTCCGGCAGACTGTAAAAAATCCCCCGCAAGGACTGGTTGAAGCTATCACCGCTATCAAGTGGAAGCATTGCAACCCCTGCCACTCCGTGAACAACCCCATAGGCCACATTCATAAGTCCCAGCAGCGGACGCAGCAACAATGAATCATCGGTGAAGAAAAGAAAAGGGGTATCCTTGCTGCGAGGCTGATAGAGAGTGGAACTCAAGGTGTTAGATTCCCTGAGCCAGACCAGAAGATCATTCTCCTGCTCGTAGAGGGCTTCCAGGTTTCGCAGGCGTCTTGCCTGAATAAATTGCTCATTCTGAAGAGAGAAGGCATTCACCGATTGCTCATAAAAGAGAAAGGGAATAAAAACCAAGCCACTATCCGGTTCCATCCAGCCGCCCAGAGCTGCCCTTCCTGACTCAGAATCGGGAAAAGTGGTATTCAGAGAACGGATCAGTTCCGTGGCACAATTTCGGGTAAAGAGATTATAGCCATAAAGATCTTCGCTTCTTTTGTGCTGAGTTCCAAGCTCTGCTTTCAGTAACAGGAGATTTGCATCCACACTTGCCCGGTCTGGATGCAAACAATCAAGGGTCAGTTTTCCAGGCCTTGTTGGTAAGGTCACCCGTGTCAGAATCCGCACCCCACGCTGCCTGTCGCTTACTCGCAGCAACTCCCAGGCCCTTGCCCGGCTTGTCTCCATAAGCGAATAGGCAATCTCCGGATGACGTTCTTCCTTAAAAAACAGATCACGACGATTCGTCGACTGCTCCAGCAGCCCCTCTTGAAGAGCAGTTAATCGTCCCCCACCGATCTCCTCATCTGTGAGAGACACTTCCCGTACACCCTCAAAGAACGGATCAAGGGTTAGCAGATATCCGGTCTTCAGGGAGTGCTGAACAGCCATGAACCTGGCAGTCTGCAGAAGAATGACTGCCCCCCTGTCGGGACGTTTGGACTGAAGCAACTCGACAAGCGATTTGGCAAGAGAGTCACCAAATTCATGTAAGAGTATTTTCTCAGAAGAATTTAATGGTTGTTCTTCCTCCATTTCCTGAATGAGGGCATCTCCATGCAACGCCCGACTCTCCAGAAGAATTCGCAGTGCCTCACGAAGAGCAAGAGTCTCCTGAAAAGTTCCTCCCGGTCTGCTGCCCCTGTTCATTGCAACTATAGATTGTTGCAGCTCTTCTTTCGCCTCTCCAAAGGCGTGCTGCAAAAATTCTCCTCCCAGAGTTGTCTCTATATATTCAACGAGATCCACCGCAAAAACAGACCCCCGAATCTTTGAAAAAAAACCAAGACTTTCAACCGACACCTCGGCCCTGCCAGCAAACAGTTTCTGAACAAACTGTTCCTCATAGCGCAGCTTCTCAATATCATTAAAAAACTGCTCCTGATCGGCAAGCAGCTCAGTAAAATGATGGCGTATTTGTGTGGCTACAGAGAGATCAAGAGGCAGCGCAGCAATGGCAATACTGCGATTATGGAGGTCACTATACAAAAACCGAAAGGAGTCCCAGGGTTCACGGACAAGAAGAAACGTCGAATCGGGAAAAAACTGATAATGAAAGACTGCATCACCAAGCCGCAAAGCCGTATGGCCGCCTGCCGCCTCACCGGCATTGGCATTAATATAGAGAAAGTCTATGGAAATTTTTTCCGATGGTTTCGCAATCCCCACAGCCAGAACCTGAGAAGGAAACACCAAAACAAATACCAGCAACAATACGCGGAGTAACTGAGACATAGTAAATCGAGGCAAAGTGTAACTTCAGCAGTAACTATTCACCGAAATTGAGTTTGAGTCGGAATTGTATAACGAATACGCTGACAGGAAACTGGGGACATGACCCAATTCGTCTTTGTCTTT
>CAZIDU010000071.1:0-24250 GCA_964538055.1 uncultured Desulfocapsa sp.
GTAGCTTAAGAAAAGTAGAACTTGTGCTACATAATTTTACAGGAAACTTCAGTAGCATGGTGAATAGTTACCAGTTCTTTATTGTTCGTTCCTAAGCTGTTACTTCTAGTTTCGATAGTTCGTTTTTTTACCCTCGTAAGAAATTTAAAGCTGAGCCAGCTTTAAACCAGTCAATCTGCTCCTTGTTCAGGGAGTGATTCAACGTAATTTCTGAAGCTGTTCCATTATCATGATTTAATAGTGCAATGATTTTGGAACCTGGCGCAATTTCTGTAATACCTGTAAGATCAATGGTGTCGCCCTCCTGAACTAAATCATAATCAGCAGCATCTGCAAAAGTAAGAGGCAGAATACCCTGTTTCTTTAGATTGGTTTCATGGATGCGGGCAAAGGAGCGGGTAATAACAGCCCTTCCGCCCATATGACGCGGACACATGGCGGCATGTTCCCGTGAGGAACCCTCGCCGTAGTTGGTGTCACCAACAGCTACCCAGTTTTCACCCGCCGCCGTATACTCCCTGGCAATCTTGTTATATTCCTGTAACTCACCGCTGAGTTGATTCTTAGCATTTCCTGGCTCGCCGGTAAATGCATTCACAGCACCACTGAACATATTCCCGGAGATGTTATCAAGATGTCCTCTGAAACGAAGCCATGGCCCGGCAGGGGAAATATGATCTGTCGTACATTTTCCTTTGGCCTTTAGCAATAAACGTAGTCCGGTAAAATCCTTTCCATTCCAGGCATCAAATGGAGTAAGGAGCGCCAGACGTTCAGATTCTGGAGAGACCTTTACTGTAATGCTGGTGCTGTCATCAATTGGTGCAAGAAACCCTTTTTCATCACGAACAAGTTTTAGCGTCGGTACTTCATCGACTTTGCCGGGAGGAGTGAGGATAAAGGTGGACCCATCGGATCCTTTGTATTCCGTTGTAAATGGATTGGTGGTGAACGTTCCGGTCATGGCATATGCAAGACAGGTTTCGGGACTGCCAATAAAACCGCTGGTGCCGGAGTTGCCATCGTTTCGTTTGGGGAAATTACGGTTATAGGAGGTGACGATGGAGTTCCGAAAACCTTCATCGATGCCCTCTCTGTTCCACTGTCCGATACAGGGGCCGCAGGCATTCGCGAGCAACGTGGCTCCTATGGCTTCGAGCTTGGCAAGCTGTCCGTCCCGTTCAATGGTGGCCCGAATCTGTTCAGAGCCGGGGGTAATAAGCATGGGGATTTTCAGCTTTGCTCCATGGGCGGCAATTTGCTCCGCCATAACGGTGATTCGTCCCATATCCTCATAGGAGGAGTTGGTGCAGGATCCGACAAGGGCATAGGTGATATTGTCAGGATGGTCGCCATCTTTCACGTACTGGGCCATATTGGCAACGGTGGTGGCTCGATCAGGTGAATGAGGCCCTACAAGATGCGGCTCAAGGGTGGAGAGATCAAGTTCAATGACCTGATCAAAGTAATTCTCGGGACTGGCGAGTACCTCGTCGTCTGCCCGGAGAAGATGTTTGTATTTATCTGCCATTTTGGCAACATCTTCACGGTTACAGGCCGTAAGAAAGGTTGCCATATGTTCGTCATAGGGGAAGGTGGAGGTGGTGGCACCAAATTCTGCACCCATGTTACAGATGGTTGCTTTTCCTGTGCAGGAGATGGTGTCGGCTCCGGGGCCAAAATATTCAAAGACACGGTTGGTTCCACCGGAACAGGTGAGCTTGCCGAGAAGATTGAGGATGACATCTTTGGGAGCAGCCCAGCCCTGTAGTTCACCTGTGAGGTGAACTCCGATAAATTTCGGATGCAGAACTTCCCAGGGGAGTCCAACCATCACATCAACGGCATCGGCACCGCCAACACCCGAGGCAAAGGCACCAAGGCCGCCTGCATGGGGCGTATGTGAGTCGGTTCCAAGCATCATTAAGCCGGGGAAGCCGTACTGTTCGATGACTACCTGATGAATGATTCCAGCTCCGGGCATCCAACAGCCAAAGCCATAGCGTTGGGATGCAGATGCGAGAAAATCGTAGACTTCCTTGTTTTCGGTACGGGCAATGTTGAGATCGCTTTCAGCACCTTTCTGGGCGCGAATCAGATGGTCACAGTGAACCGTTACCGGAACCGCTGCCTCATCCTTGTCCGCCAGCATAAACTGTAAAACAGCCATTTGGGCAGTGGCATCCTGAAGGGCTACGCGGTCTGGTCTGGTTTTGACATAGGATATGCCGGGAACCAGCTCAGCATCAGCTGCGTTATCCAAATGTCCATAGAGAATCTTTTCCCCGTATGTGAGGGCACGACCAAGACGTTTGCAGATTGTTGCAATATTTATCTCCATCTTTTTATAGGTGGCCTCAATAAAGGCTGGTGTAGAATCAACCGATGTGTTCATGGGATCTCCAAATCTATTTGTAATGTAGTGTTTATTGGGTAAGAGATTTTCAGGAACGAATCTGCTCCTCGTCAAGCATGGTGTCCAGGAAATCCAGTATATATTGACGCTGTTTTGGCGTGGCATGGGCAATGCAATCACAGTGCAGGTGTGCATTACTGCGAACTAAAAATTCAAAGCAGACTGAATCTTTTTCGACTTCCACTCCAAAATAAAAAGGGGCGCAATCGGTGTGCTCTTTCTGGATATCAGTGAGTAAATCTTCCGGTAAAACAATCCAGTAGAGTCCGATTATTGGACCCATTTTTAAGTTACGTTTTAAGTAGGATTCTATATTGTCCCGCTCCATGGGAGAGAGATCATCAATAACAAATTTGCGCATAGTAGGTGTTCCAGGCTGTCAGGTTAAAGGGGAGAGATATGAAGAAACGTGTCTTTTGTCTCTGTTTTGTTAGTTAGGTCTAAGACTTAAACAATTATCTCAAAATGTAACTTTTTGATAGTACTTATAAATAGTCGGCGGCTATGGCCGACAAGGGGCTCCGTTCACTTTTGTTTAAAGTAATGTGCCCATATATACTATGTCCTTTTAATTTTTCAACTGCATAGGAGAGTCCATTGGAGGCAGAATCCAGGTAGGGATTGTCGATCTGCTGCGGATCACCGGTAAAGACCATCTTGGTGTTTTCACCGGCACGCGATATAATTGTTTTGACTTCATGGGGAGTAAGATTTTGGGCCTCGTCCACAATTACGAACTGACGAGGGATGGAGCGTCCTCGGATATAGGTGAGAGCTTCCAGCTCAACTTGATGGGTTTTGAGTAGTTTGTCTACCTTCATTTGGACATGGCCCTCATCCTCACCACTGTGATCATGGCGCATAAGATAGGTGAGATTGTCAAAGATAGGTTGCATCCAGAGGGAGAGTTTTTCATCCTTGGTTCCGGGAAGATATCCAATGTCTTTTCCCATGGGGATAATCGGCCTTGAAACCAGGAGTCGTTCGTAGCTCTCTTTATGGAGAACACATTCGAGTCCGGCGGCAAGGGCCAGAAGGGTTTTTCCGGTACCTGCCTGACCGATGAGGGTGACCAGACTGATTTCCGGATCAAGGAGTAGTTCCAGGGCCATTCGCTGTTCTTTGGATCTGGGGTGGATATTCCAGGCATTTTCGTATTTGGAGTTCATGTGGGTCAGGGTATTTTTTCCTGTTGCACGGCCAAGACCGGAGTGTTTGGGATTTCCCTCGTCCTGGAGCAGGATAAATTCATTATGATGAAAGTCGAACCCCTCTGCATCAAGTACCTTATCTGTGTAGAATCGGTCGATTGCTTCCGAGGGGACAGAGGCCTGTCGCCAGCCGGAATAGAGCTCGTCCGCATTGCATTTCTGCTTCTCAAAGTCCATGGTGTCAATACCAAGGGCATCGGCCTTGAGGCGGGCATTGATATCTTTGGAAACAAAAATAACCGAATTACCTTCTTCGTGGAGACTGTTGGCCACGGCAAGGATTCGATTGTCTGCCACGCTCATATCCAAAAGAGCACCCGGCATATCTCGTCGTTCAACGGTGATTTTGAGTGTCCCGCCGTTTTCCATGGCAACGCCGTCTTTTAAAGAGCCGGTAACCCGGAGTTTATCCAGTTGCCTGATGACATGGCGGGCATTGCGGCCCAACTCATCGTTATGCCGTTTGAACTTGTCGAGTTCTTCAATGACGGTCATGGGCAGGACAACGAAGTTGTCAGCAAAAGAGGTCAGGGAATCTGCATTGTGAAGCAGTACATTGGTGTCAAGGACAAAGTATTTGGGATTGCTCATCTGTTTTCTTAATTTGTATATGTTTTTGTTTATATATCAAGCCATGTAGTGTCTCTATTTAAGACTTCACATCCGTCTTTGCGAACAACAACCATGTTTTCAAGGCGAACACCACCCCAGCCAGGCAGATAGATGCCAGGTTCCACGGTGACGATCATTCCTGCTTTGAGCTTTTTACGACTGAGAGATGAGAGGCGCGGTTCTTCGTGTACCGCAAGTCCCACGCCATGGCCAAGTGCATGACCAAAAAACTTGCCGTAGCCTGCGTCACTAATAACCTTACGTGCTGCTTTGTCCACTGTGGCAGCGCTGACCCCGGCACGAATGGTCTGGGTGGCGGCGAGCTGAGCCCTGCGAACCAGACGGTGGATTTCCAGGTACTTTTTACTGGCCTTTCCGACTGTAAAGGTTCTTGTCATGTCAGAGCAGTAGCCGTCGAGGATAAGACCCATATCAATCATAAGGGGTTTGTGCTTAGCTATTTTCACAGGTCCTGGGACAGCGTGGGGATGAGCGCTGCGTGCGCCCGTGGCAACGATGCTTTCAAAGCTTGGCGCCTCGGCACCCTTGCGACGCATTGTGGACTCCAGGGCCAGTGCTATGTCAATCTCTGTTTGTCCAGGAAATATTGTTTTGTAAATTGTTTGAAATACTTTTTCGTTAAGGAGCACAGAGCGGCAGATTTTTTCAATTTCGTTTTTGTCCTTGATGATGCGCATCTTTTCGACAATCCCATCGGTGGGATGGAGGGATATGGAAAGCTTTTTGCACATGACCTGAAGTTTTTGAGCCACAGTATGCAAGGTGTAATGACTCTCAAAGGCAAGGCTTGATATACCAAGATCCGGCAGAAGGTCTTTCAAAAGGGCTTGCTGCCCCTTCGGGTAGAGGAGAACCTCCATCCCTTTTGCTTCCCGTTCCGCCTGGATTTGAAAACGAAAATCAGTGAGCAGGAGTGGCTTTTTTCGTGCGGGAATGAGGAGTGTCCCGGAGCTTTCCCCTATGTCGTGGTCAGCTGCTGTATAGCCACTCAGATAACGTCTGTTGTGCGGCTGGGTGATGAGAATTGCATCAATCTTTTTACGCCGCAATCCAGCCTGTATTTTTTTGATTCGTTTAGAGGAACTCATCAGGTGAACCGTTCCATAAGGATTCCTTTGCGTTGATCAAATGCCTGGGTGTACTGCTCGTTCAGGTTTGTCTGGGCCTGGGACCATTCCTTCTGGTACTGTGGGTGTCTGGTTGGATCTATTTCCATAGGATTAGGACTTTCTCCGGTCTGTTCCTGGAGCTGCTGGGCTAACTGGGTCCGGATGGCATCTTCGAGCTGCTGCTTCATCTGCTCTTTATGCTGAGAGTATTGTTCCAGGAGCTGGGTCAATTCGGTGCAGACAGCTGCCACCTCACCACCCGTTTCTCCAGAGATATCCAGGAGGCCTGAAAGGGCAGTGGCACTGCTATTCATAAGCGTATCGTCTCGTGGAATAACAATATTTCGAACCAGGGCCTTTGCCATCCCGCGCCTGACTGCAATCTGGTCCGCTGTCTCTTCCTGTTGCAGGAGCGCTGTCAGGTCTGACTGCTTGCCACTCATGAATTCGGTGACCAGACGCATACCTTGTTGCTCGGCTTCCTGGTCTGCGGGGATGTCCTCAGCGCGTGCGGCCATTCTTGCAGCGCGTTCCATAACCATATCGAGAGTACTTCGTATTTCAGCCATAGTGTCCTGTTTAGTATCTTAGAAGTTCTTTCCGTGTTTTTTGAAAAGAATTTTGTGAAGGTACTTTCACCCCTCAGGGGGGTACTGAATTGAGTACCGGCTTACCGTTCATCACCGGTGCTAGAATGTAATAAAAAGAAAAAGTAACTTGTCTGTATTTGTACCACAGCAGATAGATATCTTCATTGAAAATAACTTCAAGAATTGTTGTGCCACAGGGTGGTGAAAAATATCGAAAAAACAAAGGTATAGGTTAGGGGGGTCCTATGGAAAGTGTATATTTACATTTTTTTTCAATTTTTTTAAGAAAAATTGTTCCAAAAGGGTCAAAAATTATTCCTATAATTCCAGTTAGAAAGAATGTGGTATAGGTAAATATACCTGTGCTGATGTGGTATAAGTACCAGCTAAGTGTATGATTTGTAGGAGTAACGCCTATTGGAAATAAATGGCAGTAGTGTATCCTTGTTTTTATGAATGATAATTAGTTATACACATTAAATCTTTTAGAGGAGACCTAAGATGAAAAAAACACTCGCTTTAGCAATGACAGGAATCGCAGTTTTACTTTTTGCAAACAGCCAGGTTTTTGCAGCATCCGAGCTGGGTTTTGGCGATGATATGGGAGAAGGTATTAGTTTTTCAGAGACCCAAGAATCTTCCATGAATTATGCCTATGACAATACTCTGCCATCTGCTTCTGATATGATGGCTGAAGGAGTTGTCTTTTCCGATGTTGTTAAGGATGATACCCGTTACCTTGGAGACAATTCCATGGATTCAGTTCAGCATTTGATGACCGATGGCATTTGTATGGATACGTTGTTGGAGTCCTTTGCGACACGCTAAATAGAAAGTAGTCTTCCTTCCTTAAAGAGCAGAGTCGTTATGACTCTGCTTTTTTTTGCGTTCTTCTTTTTGTCTGGTGTCGCGTGCTATGGTAGCTGTGTGAGTCTGGCTCCAAAGAAGCCATCAATTTCAGGCCCAGGTAATGGCACAAATGCACTTTTGTTGATAAGGGTATGGGCCTGAGTTGGCAGAACGTTTCTGCAGTCTTCTAATATTAAATTTTCATTGTCAGCCAGAAAATGTTCAATGACCTGCTCATTCTCTTCTTCTTCAAGGGAACAGGTGGCATATACCAGAGTGCCCCCGGGGCGAAGAAGTGTGGATGCTGTCTGTAAAAGTTCAAGCTGGGTCTTCTGGTAATGGGGGAAATCTTCAGGCCGTCTGTTCCAGCGTATATCAGGGTGGCGACGGATAACACCGGTTCCCGAACAGGGTGCATCGAGAAGAATACCGTGAAAGCGTTTGTCAGTTGAAGCTGCAAAGTCCTGTAAGGTTCCAGAGAACAGTGGGATGCCGAGTTCCGGGTGGAGGCGCGTCATATTTTCATTGAATTTTTCACGACGTCCCCTGTCCGGCTCCGATGCTGAGACGTTTGCTCGATAACTTTTTGCCATCTGAACCAGAATACTTGTCTTGCCACCCACTCCTGCACAGGCATCAAGATATTCGCCCTCCTCTATCATTGGCCCGATAAGCTGTGTCAACAGCTGAGCTCCCTGGTCCTGGATCTGAAAATGTCCTTCGGAAAAGCCAGGAATTTCATTTACTGCACCACTGAAACCTTCTAAAACTAGAGTGTCGGCACAGTAGCTTCCATTGTGACTGTTTATTCCATTCTGATACAGTATTTCACGAAATGTTTTCCGGTCTGTAACGCAGGAATTGACCTGCAGACTAAAAGCAGCCTGTTCATTGTTACGCCTGCAGATAAGGGCAGCCTCAGGTTTGCCATAGTGCTTTTCCCAGCGTTTTATAAGCCACTCAGGGTGGTTGAGGACAGGTCTGGCAGGGTTTTCAATAAGGGATAGCAGTTCCTCTCGTTTACGTATAGCGTTACGTAAAACACCATTTACAAACCCATGGAGTCTTTTGGGGAGGCGTGCAGCTTTTACAGCCTTTACCGATTCATTGACAGCAGCCGATTCTGGAATGCGGTCAAGGAACATGATCTGAAAAAGCCCAACTCTTAGGGTCTGGAGAACAAAGGGATTGAATTTCTTGAGCGCCTGGCTGCAGAGATGCTGCAACATGATGTCGAGTGATTCCCGGTTGCGGAGTAAACCATAGATGATATTGGTCGCCAGTTGCCGGTCATTGTCCTGCAGAGGGTATTTCGTCAGCACTCTGGTGAAGAGGGTGTTGACCGGTTTGCGGCTTTTTTGTAGCTCACACAGGGTTGTGATTGCAACAAAGCGGGCGGAATTATTCTGTGAAGGTGGCAAGAGAGACGCTGAGCTCAGGACGCGGTGAGGTCGTCAATGGCCCCAATAAGTTCTTCAATTGGAGAGCCCTTGGAAATAAGCGATGGCGAATTTTCACCTCTGGCCATCTCTTCTGCTTCTTCAGGGGTGACCATACCTGATAGGTAGAGGATGGGAATGGCAGATGTGGAAGTGTCAGACGCAAGCATGGAACCAATTTCAACACCGTGAGTGCCAGGCATGTTAATATCAAGAATGGCTATATCTGGAAGTTCCTGAGTGATAATAGCTACGGCCTCAGCGCCATTGGTACTGTAGGTCACGTTCATTCTTCCGGTGTCTTCAAGCTGCATTCTCAGCAGGTCGCAGGCATCCTTGTCATCGTCAATGAGTACAATGCGGGTTTGCTGGCCCATGGTTCAGTCTCCTGTATTGTTTGTAATGTTTGTTCATTCTATCAGTAAGTTGTAGAAAAAGTAAGAGACTTTTTTGAAGAGGTGTCAGAAAAAGAAGAATAGAAGCTTCTAGGATTTCTTGAATGATATCTGGACATCATTCAGGTAGTCTTTTATTTGGGTTGTGAGCTGAAAGACGTGGGTCAGGTCACTGTCTCTTGCTGCCTGCTCAAGGTTAAAACAAAGGTCTCCAAGTTCTTTGAAGCCATACATCCATGAGGTTCCCTTTATGGTATGGGCGTGTTTACGTAGCTCTTCCATATCTCCGGATTCTATGGTCTGGAATAGCTTTTTGGCATCTTCCCGTTTGTTCTTCAGGAACCGTGGAATTAATTTTGCTATCTTGGGGTCAAGTATTGCTTTTGGGGTTGCATTGGGTTGTATGATTCTTTTTTTTGGGAGGGGGAGGGGTGTTTCGTCTTTTTGTGTGGAATCACTCTGGTTAAGTTTGAGGTGGGTTGAGATAGTGTGAATCAGGGTGGCCCGCAGAACGGGTTTGGTGAGATAGTCGGAACAACCGGCGTCCATACATTTTTTGCGGAAGCGAACAAAGGCATGGGCTGTAAGGGCGACTATCGGAGTTGCTTCCAGGTCATATTTTTTCTCCCAGTTCCTCAGGTGTCTTGTTGCCTCGTAGCCATCCATCACCGGCATTTCAATATCCATGAAAATAAGATCAAAAGCGGAACGTTTGAAAACATTTACAGCCTCTTCTCCGTTTTCAGCTGTAATAATAGTAAAGGGAGTGTTGCGTAAATAGAGGCAGAGCAGGTTGCGATTGTCTTCATTGTCATCAACAATGAGGATTCTGGCGGGGGGAAGAATATTGCAACTTTCCGGAGATAAGGGTTGTTCCGTGGCAGGTCCTGGGTTGGAGAGAGCCGGGCGAAAGCTGCAGGTAAAAAAGAATGTTGAGCCTTGCCCGGGAATACTTTCAAGCCACACCCGGCCTTTCATGATTTTGGTGAGTTTCTGACAGATGGTGAGGCCCAGGCCGGTTCCTCCATATTTTCTGGTGGTGAGAGAGTCGGCCTGGGTAAAACTGTTAAATATCAACTCCTGCTTCTCGGCAGGAATACCTATTCCGGTATCCTTGATTGAAAAGAGAAGTTTGGAATCAGGATCGACTATGACACTGATGGTAACCGTTCCATTTTCGGTGAACTTGAGACCATTCCCCACAAGATTGATCAGAATCTGACGAAGCCGTGTGGGGTCGCCGCAGATCCCATTGGGGACGTTCTTGTGGAAATGGACCGAGAGTCGGGTGTTTTGTTCCACGGCGCGTACTGAAAGAATGGAGAGCACAGAGTCAAGGAGAGATGGGAGATGGAAATCAATGGCTTCAAGTTCTGTCTGTCCGGCTTCAATTTTGGAGAGATCCAGAATATCGTTGATGATTTCAAGGAGGCTTTCCCCGGCAGAACGAAAAATTCGTACATAGTTGCGCTGCTCGTCGCTGAGAGGAGTGTCGCTGAGCACCTCAGCCATGCCGATGATGGAGTTCAGCGGGGTGCGTATCTCATGGCTCATTGAAGCAAGGAATTCGGTTTTGGAGTGACTGGCCTCATCGGAAAGTCTGATCAGGCGTTTGTTCTCGAGCAAGGTGTCGTAAAGGTGGAGGTGGTTGCGAACACGGGCCAGAAGCTCCTGGCGATTGAAAGGTTTGATAATATAGTCATTCCCACCGGCATTGAAACCTTCGACGATGTCTTCTTTCTGTGAGAGTGATGTGAGGAAAATTAATGGAATATCGCAGTATTTTTTATCTTTTTTAAGTTTTCGGCACAGAGAAAAGCCATCCATTCCGGGCATCATTACATCGAGTAGTATAATGTCGGGTGATTGAGAATGTATCTGCTCAAGGGCGTCCTTCGAGTTGTTTCCGGTAATAACGGTATATCCTTCTTCCTGGAGGATCCTGGAGAGCAGGAGGCGGTTAACTTTCTGGTCGTCGACCACAAGGATGCTATGCGCTGTGGAGTTTTGCATGCTGCAATTTTACCACAGCAATGTTTAAATGCATAGGGAAGAGAGACGGGCTCGATACGGATAGTTGTAACAGGGGTTTTTTGATATTTCTAATAGACATTATTGGTATCAATTGGTATTATCGCAGCAATTTAATGATGGTGTAATAGAAATAGGTTTGCAGTTGTCTGAAACCTATTAAAACGTTTAATTTTTCTTTTTTTTCAGGAGAGTATTACATGAAAAAGATTACATGGGCACTTGTTGCCACTGTTGTAACTCTTGTTATTTCTGCCGGATTTACTCAGGCATCCACAAATGAGGAAGTTCAGAAACGTGGAGTTTTTCAGTGTGGTGTTTCCACCGGTCTCCCCGGGTTTTCCATTGCCGATGAAAAAGGTGTTTGGGCTGGAATTGATGTTGATGTCTGTAAAGCTATTGCTGCCGCTACTCTTGGTGATGCCACCAAAATCAAATATGTACCATTAAATGCTAAAGAGCGTTTCACTGCTCTGCAGTCAGGTGAGATTGATGCTCTTGTTCGTGGAACCACCTGGACCCTTACTCGTGATGCTTCACTTGGTTTGAACTTCACCGGTGTAAATTACTACGACGGTCAGGGCTTTATGGTTTCTAAGAAACTTGGCGTGAAATCAGCTCTTGAGCTTGGTGGTGCTGCTGTTTGTATTCAGTCTGGAACCACATCCGAGTTGAACCTTGCTGATTATTTCAAAGAGAACAACATGGAGTACAAAGCAGTAGTATTTGATACCCATGACGCAACTGCAGCTGCTTTTGATAATGGTCGTTGTGATGTTCTTACCTCTGATCAGTCTCAACTTTATGGACTGCGTACCCATCTTAAAGACCCCTCTGGAGCCATCGTGCTTCCTGAAGTTATTTCCAAAGAACCTCTTGGACCTGTTGTCCGTCAGGGTGATGATGCATGGTTTAATATTGTGAAGTGGACCCTTAATGCAATGATTGAGGCTGAGGAATTCGGTATAACTTCAGCTAACGTCGATGATATGAAAGCAAATTCCAAAAGCCCTGGCGTTCGCAGACTTCTTGGTCTGGAAGGTGGCGGTGGTGCATTTCTTGGCCTGAACGATGACTGGGCTTATCAGATCATCAAGCAGGTTGGTAACTACGGCGAGATCTTTGAACGCAATGTAGGTGCTGACTCTCCATTGAAGATTAGTCGTGGTCTGAACGCACTGTGGAGCAAAGGCGGTATTATGTACGCGCCTCCAGTTCGCTAATTCAGTTATTGACTGAAAAAGGGACGCTTTCCGGATTAGGAGAGCGTCCCTTTTTTGTTTCTTATCAATGGTGGAAAATGAGACTACAGGCAGAAGGCTGAAGGATCAGCATGAAATACTTCAGTCTTCTGCCTTCAGTCTATTGACCAAGGTAGTTAAATATTATGTCCAAATCATCTCAAAAACAGCACTGGTGGAATAATGCCCAGTACCGGTCCCTGTTCTTTCAGGTTGTGCTGGTGGCTATGCTTGTGGGATTTTGCTGGTTTATTGGTACAAATACCCTGGCAAATCTGGAGAAAAGAGGGATCTCAACAGGGTTCGGGTTTTTATCATTAAAAGCAGGCTTTGGAATCCTCCAGAGTCTTGTTCCCTATGACGAATCCTATAGCTTTGGCCGGACTTTTTTGGTCGGTCTCCTCAATACCCTGCTTGTCTCGGGGCTTGGTATAATCTTTGCGACCATTATCGGGTTTACTGTTGGTGTAGCAAGATTGTCGAATAACTGGTTGATAGCAAGACTTGCAGGTGTATATGTGGAGATGTTTCGTAACATTCCACTGCTGCTGCAGATCTTCTTCTGGTATTTTGCTGTTCTTCGCGCCCTGCCTTCTCCAAGGCAGAGTTGGGTTGCAGGAGATGTGGCCTTTGTCAATATCAGGGGGATGTATCTTCCGCAGCCGTTGTTTGGCGACAGCTTCAGTGTTGTGGCTTGGATATTTGTTCTGGCAGTTGTGGCAACCTTCTTTATTCGACGCTGGGCAAAAAGACGGCAGGATGATACCGGACAACAGTTTAAGATGTTCCGGGTTGGTTTTGGCTTGACTGTTGTCCTTCCACTACTGGTATTTTTTGCACTCGGTTCACCCTTGAGCTGGGATATTCCAAAACTGCAAGGGTTTAACTTTGTCGGTGGTATGACAATTATTCCTGAACTCACTGCGCTGCTGGTAGCTCTTTCTGTGTACACAGCAACTTTTATTGCAGAGGCTGTGCGGTCAGGAATCCTGGCTGTAAACAGTGGCCAGACAGAAGCGGCATCGGCTCTTGGTCTACACAAGAGCAAGGTTTTAAAATTGGTTGTTATCCCACAGGCCATGCGCGTTATTATCCCGCAGTTGACCTCTCAGTACTTAAATCTGGTGAAAAACTCTTCCCTTGCCACTGCAGTCGGCTATCCTGATTTGGTGGCAGTTTTTGCGGGAACCACTCTTAATCAGACAGGGCAGGCTATTGAAATTATAGCAATGACCATGAGTGTATACCTCTTTATCAGTCTGTCTATTTCGGGGATTATGAACTGGTACAATAAGAGAATTATGCTGGTGGAGAGATAATATGACTGTACATATAACAAGTCCAAGTCCCTCTTTACCACCGCCTGCGAGTTCAGTGGGAGTGATTGGCTGGTTGAGACAAAATCTTTTTTCCTCTCCCCTTAACGCCCTATTTACTCTTGCTGGCCTGTATCTACTCTATAGTCTTCTGCCTCCTGCAATCAACTGGGCGTTTTTCCAGGCTGATTGGGTGGGAACAACGAAAGAGGCGTGTACCAGTGATGGTGCCTGCTGGGTTTTTGTCGGGGTGCGATTGAATCAGTTTCTCTTTGGTTTCTATCCGCCCTCTGAATATTGGCGTGTCGTGGTTGCCTTTTCTATGGTTGGTGTTCTTGTCGCCTGGCTCCTTATGGATCGAACACCCAGGAAAGGTCTGGTGGGTGCATTTACTATTTTCTGCTATCCGGTAATAGCCTATTTTCTCTTTTATGGTGGTGCCTTTGGCCTTCCGGTTGTGGAAACCTACAAGTGGGGCGGTTTGATGCTTACCCTGATTCTTGCCACCACCGGTATGTTCTTCTCCTTTCCCATTGGTATTATCCTGGCTCTGGGGCGCAGGTCGTCCATGCCCATTGCAAAATCGATGTCTGTCGTTTTTATCGAGTTCTGGCGTGGAGTTCCCCTTATTACAGTTCTCTTTATGTCCTCGGTGATGCTACCGATGTTTATTCCGGAAAATATGCAGATAGATAAATTGCTCCGGGCAATGATCGGGATTATTTTTTTTCAGTCTGCCTATATGGCAGAGGTTGTGCGTGGAGGACTGCAGGCAATTCCGAGGGGACAACTTGAGGCCGCGGAGGCCCTTGGCCTTTCCTATTGGAAATCGATGTTTTTTATTATTCTTCCCCAGGCATTAAAGCTGGTTATTCCTGGAATAGTGAACACCTTTATCGCATTGTTCAAAGATACAACTCTGGTTCTGATTATCGGACTTTTTGATCTGCTCGCTGTCGTTCAGGCAGCATTCGCCGATCCTAAATGGCTTGGATTCTCAGTGGAAGGCTATGTCTTTGTGGCAAGTGTGTATTGGGTGTCGTGTTTCTCGATGTCTCGCTATTCTCAGCATCTGGAAAAGAAGTTACATACCGGGCATGCACGATAATCAGGGAAAAGTGCCGAATCTATTCTTAACTAAGGAATGCAAATTTAATAAATTGAACAAAGCAAGCTCCGGTAAATTGGACTTCAGTCCAACCGATTGCACTTTTGGGCGGGGCTAAAGCCCCCTTTCCGAGGGAGTTGAAAATCAGGTGCTGCCTGAAACAATGTTCAAGTTATTCATAATCTGTTCCTAAGATTAACATTTGATAAATGAGTATAAATATGACAGCTACACAAAGCGAACAAAATACTTCCTCTGACGTGATGGTGGAGTTGCGTAATGTCAATAAGTGGTACGGTGATTTTCATGTTCTGAAAAACATCAATTTGAAGGTGTCAAAAGGGGAGCGGATTATTATCTGTGGCCCCTCGGGATGCGGAAAATCCACTCTTATTCGCTGCATGAATCGTCTTGAAGAACATCAGGAAGGTGATATCATCGTTTCAGGGGTTACCCTTGATGATGACCTGAAACGTATTGATACTGTGCGTCGGGATATCGGCATGGTTTTTCAACAGTTCAATCTCTTTCCCCACCTGACCGTTATGGAGAATTGCTGTCTTGCTCCTATCTGGGTCCAGAAAAAACCGAGAAAAGAAGCTGAAGCAATCGCCATGAAATATCTGGAGCGGGTTCAGATTGCAGATCAGGCAATTAAGTTTCCTGGACAGCTTTCCGGTGGCCAGCAGCAGCGTGTGGCTATTGCTCGAAGTCTCTGTATGAATCCATCCATCATGCTCTTCGATGAGCCGACTTCGGCACTGGATCCTGAAATGATTAAAGAGGTGCTCGATGTTATGGTCGATCTTGCTCACGAAGGTATGACCATGCTCTGTGTTACGCATGAGATGGGGTTTGCAAAGACTGTGGCTAATCGTGTACTATTTATGGATGCTGGTGAGATAATCGAAGAGAATGAACCCAATGAGTTTTTTGATAATCCACAATCCGATCGAACCAAGCTTTTCCTGAGTCAAATTCTCTAACACCGGTGACGAACGGTAAACCGGTACTCAGTTTAGTACCCTCCTGAGGGGTGTAGGTAACTATAACGGATTTTTACTATGAAGAACATATTGGCAATTACTTTGTTTTTTTGGATGTCAGGCATGGTTTCTACGGTGTGTGCTCAAGAAGTTGCTGTTGATGCGGCAGCTGTGCCAGAAAAAGCGTCAGGCTGGCAAAAGGCCGGGGATGAAATCGGAGAAGCAGCTCATGCTGTTGGGGATGCGACGGCGGATTCATCCAAAAAAGCCTGGGATGCTACGAAGGACGGGTCCAAGGAAGCTTGGGAAGCCACCAGAGAAGGATCCGCTGAAGCCTGGGATGCGACAAAAGAAGAGTCGGCCAAGGCTTGGAAGGCAACTAAGGAACAGAGTAAGACCGCCTGGGAGAAGGGAAAGGAAAAAATACACGATGCTACGGCTCCCACACCTGCCACAGCGGAGGGTGACTAATCTGAAATATTTTCGTAACTATTCACCATGCTATTGAACGGCACAATATTTATCCGGAATCGGGGGACACGATCCCAATTCAAAAGACAAAGACGAATTGGGTCATGTCTCCAGTTTCCTACCAGCGTATTCGTTATACAATTCCGACTCAAACTCAATTTCGGTGAATAGTTACATGTTTTCTTAGGTACTATGCCGGCTTATCGTTTATCGCTGGTGTTAGAACTGAAATAAAAAAAGCCCGGATACCATGTGTATTCGGGCTTTTTTTGTTTGGTAGTATGTGTGGTTAGCTGGCTTGTTCCAAGGCAACCGCAACGGCAACAGAGGCACCAACCATGGGATTATTCCCCATGCCAATCAGACCCATCATCTCAACATGTGCAGGTACCGAAGAAGATCCGGCAAACTGAGCATCGGAATGCATGCGTCCCATGGTATCTGTCATTCCATAGGATGCAGGGCCTGCGCCCATATTGTCGGGATGAAGAGTTCGTCCTGTACCACCCCCGGATGCTACTGAAAAATATTTCTTCCCGGCAATGTTACATTCTTTTTTATAGGTTCCTGCAACGGGATGCTGAAAGCGGGTGGGGTTGGTGGAGTTTCCGGTAATGGATACATCAACACCTTCCAGATGATTAATGGCTACCCCTTCACGAACATCATCGGCACCATAGCAACGCACCTCTCCTCGAGGCCCTTCTGAAAAACGTTTTTCTTTGACAACCTTCAGTTCCGAAGTGGCGTAAACAAACTGTGTCTCCACGCTGGTGAATCCGTTGATACGTGAAATAATATGTGAGGCATCCTTGCCAAGACCATTCAATATAACGCGCAGCGGATCTTTGCGAACACGGTTTGCAGACATGGCAAGTCCGATTGCACCCTCAGCTGCTGCAAAGGACTCGTGGCCTGCAATAAAGGCAAAGCATTTTGTCTCTTCACGCAGAAGCATGGCGGCAAGATTTCCATGTCCTATGCCTACCTGGCGATGATCTGCAACGGATCCGGGGATACAGAAGGCCTGGAGGCCAGTGCCCAGGGTGGCGGCAATATCAACGGCTTTTGTCTCACCTTTTTTGATGGCAATGGCAGCACCAACGGTATATGCCCAGCAGGCATTGTCGAAACAGATGGGCTGGATGTTCTTTACAATTTGGGCAACATCAACACCATACGCATCACATACTTCTTTGGCCTCTTCAAGGCTTTTCATTCCATATTTTTCAAGAACAGGAATGATCTGATCGATCCGCCTTTCATAACTTTCAAATAATGCCATGAGTTTCTCCTTATTCCTTACGCGGATCAATAGTTTTTACTGCATCTGCAAAGCGACCATAAGTCCCCGTTGCATTCTCGAGTGCTTTGTTGGCATCTTCACCGTTCCTGATTGCTTCCATCATCCGACCGAGATGAACAAATTTGTAGCCGATGATCTCACTGTCCGCATCGAGTGCTAATTCCATAACATAGCCTTCGGTGACTTCGAGATATCTGGGACCTTTGAGTTTTGTGCCATAGGTGCTTGCGGTAACGGAACGTAATCCCTTGCCGAGGTCTTCAAGACCTGCCCCGATGGGAAGACCACCTTCAGAAAAAGCGGACTGACTGCGACCGTATACGATTTGCAGGAATAACTCGCGCATGGCGACATTAATAGCATCGCAGACAAGGTCAGTATTGAGTGCTTCGAGGATAGTCTTCCCTGGCATGATTTCGGAAGCCATGGCAGCGGAGTGGGTCATTCCGGTACAGCCGATGGTTTCAATAAGTGCTTCTTCGATGATACCGTCTTTAATGTTCAGGGTGAGTTTACAGGCACCCTGGTGAGGCGCGCACCAGCCTACTCCGTGAGTCAATCCACTAATATCTTTTATTTCTTTGGCCTGTGTCCATCCACCTTCCTGGGGGATAGGTGAGGGGCCATGATTAGTCCCCTGAATTAACGGGCACATTTCTTTTACTTCAGAAGAGTATTCCATAAGAGTCTCCTTGTGGTTGTTTATGAAGTTGCCAGAATAAAGGATATGGGAAAAAGGGGCAAGGAGAAAGGCTGTTAGTCGATGTGTTGGCATGTCGCGGATACTACTATTGCGATAATGGGCTGGCGATTACATTGCGATAATGTTGTTGGAGATGGTAACATATTGATTGTAATATTAAATGGGTTTAAGTCTTGTACGGTGATTTCAGTTGAAAGGGGTGGTGCTATTAAACTCTAATCATACGAGGAAAATTAAGTTTCCGTGCCTTGTCTGGCAACAGAACTGAGTACATTACTCAATTCCTTCAGGCTAACAGGTTTGGGAAGTGCAGCGCAAAAACCATATTCGCTGTGATTTGTCATTTCCGGATCACTAGAAGACCCACTGGAGACAATAACTTTTGCAGAGGGATCGATCTGTAACAGTTTTACCACTGCTTCTTTCCCTCCCATCCCATCAGAAATAGTTAAATCCATAATAACGACATTAAAAGGTTCTCCACGATCAACTGCAGCCCGATAACGCTCAATAGCCTGCTCACCATTGAGAGCAAGTTCAACGGAATAACCGAGATGTTTAAGCAGACCCTGGCCGGTATTTCGACAAAGTTCGTCATCATCCATGAGTAATATTTTCTTAAAGTCTGTACTTTGATTTGAATTACAATCAGTTGTACCAGTCAATCCCTCTTCTGCAATGCTCTGTAATTGTTTTTCGATGTATTTAAATTCTCCTTTCAACTCTTCAAGCAGTTGCCCGCAGCTTTCAAGACTTCCTATTTTGCCTTTTATCTCCATTTTCTGGCAGATTTCAGTCATTCTTGTTGCACCGACCGTAGCGTTGTTGGATTTCATGGTATGAGCGGCCTTCCACAAGATCTCAGTATCTCGGGCGCGGACACCCTCTTCTATGGACTGCAGCAGGATTGGAGCGCCTTGAAGATAACTTTTGATAATTGTTCCAATGATGTCAGGCCCGTCTTGTTTTTGGATTTTAAGGTACATTTGCAATGCATTGGCGTCAAAACGCTTTGCGGTAGGGAGGGGCTGTTCCTGTTCAACAATCTCCACGATTTGCGAACCTGTTTCCTGATGTGATAGGGATACCCATTTCCCTAAAACAGATTGGAGTTGAGCTGGCTGTAAGGGCTTGCTTAGGTAATCGTCCATTCCGGCGCTCAAACAGCGTTGCCGGTCACCACTCATGGCATGGGCAGTAAGTGCTACGATCGGAGTGTGAAAACGTCTGACTAATTTTTCAAATTCTCGTATCTCACCGGTTGCTCCATAGCCATCAAGCTCGGGCATCTGACAATCCATGAAAATAAGATCAAATCTATCCTTTTTTACCGCCTCAACAGCCTGCCTGCCGTTTACAGCCAGTTCAACCTTACATCCGAAAAATTCCAGCATCCCCATGGCAACAATCTGATTAGTAAGATTATCCTCGGCAAGGAGAACATGGCAGTCAGTCAGGAAAACATCCAAATTGGGGCCTTGCTGTTCCTGGTTGTATTCTGATATTGCTGTTTCCTGATCAGCTGGAACCTGCAGATGTGTCGTAAAGCGGAAAGTGCTACCTGAACCCAGTTTACTTTCTACCTGAATTGTTCCCTGCATCAATTCCACAAGTTGCCGTGAAATAGTGAGGCCAAGCCCAGTTCCACCATATTTCCGTGTCGTACTGCTGTCTGCCTGAGAAAAAGTGTCAAAAATCACTTTCATTTTTTCTTGGGTGAGCCCAATGCCGGTATCACGTACTTCAAAACATAGCATGCATACATCGTTTTTTTGTTCTATTAGATCGCAATTTAAATTTACATTGCCATGGTCAGTAAACTTGATAGCATTTCCAATGAGATTGATAAGGATTTGTCGTAAGCGTGCGGGATCACCATGAACAATTTCGGGAATATCTTTGTGGATCTGGCTGGTCAGGGTTAAACTTTTTTCACTGGTTTTATAGGAGAAAATGTCATAAATATCATCGACCAGTTCACGCAGATTAAAATTAATACTCTCAAGTTCCAGCCGCCCAGCCTCGATTTTTGAAAAATCAAGGATATCATTGACTATAAGGAGTAGCTTTTTCCCGGAAGAACGGATGGTTTGGACCAGCTTCTTGTGCTTTTCGGGTAGGTCAGCCTTGAGCAGCAAGTCCGTGACACCAAGGACACCGTTCATCGGAGTCCTGACCTCATGGCTCATGTTGGCAAGGAATTCACTCTTGGCATGATTGGCTGCTTCGGCTCCCTCCTTAGCTGCAAGCAGTTCAACTGTCCGCTCTTCAACCTTTTGCTCAAGTTCCTGTTGGTATTCTGCAACTTTTTCTCGTGAGATACGTAGTCGATCAATCATACGATTAAAGCTTTGAGCCAAAACGGAAAATTCACGTCCACCGCCAACGTCAATCCTGCCAGTCAAATCATCATTGGAAACCTTTTCCGTAGCCTGAGTTAACTTTTTAAGAGGAGTCGTGATTTTTTTAGTTACGTACAATGTGATAAGTATGGCCAAAGCTACGATAGCAACGGTTAGTAACAGCATCGCCCCAATAGCGCTATTGATTTGTTGTTGCATCTGTTTCGTGGAAAAAAACAAGCACACATAACCAATCACTTGAGAGGGCACACTCTCCTTTTTGTTGGTTATTTCCAGTGAATCAAGAGCAGACACCTGACTGATAATCTTGCTAACAAATTGAAAATATTCTCCATGATCAAAGGTGGAAACCGTGCTTTCGGGAGACGAATTGTGGTACCCACGGGTGGTGTGAATGTCTGATAAATGTTGCGGCCCAAAACTAGACCCATAGTATTTTTCAATGAGTACTGTTTGGTCACTACGCAGCAGAGCCAGGTAAACTGTTTCATCACTTTGTCTTTGAACAGCATGTTGCAGGCTTTCCTGGGCTTCGGAAAACACAGCATATTCGCTGAAATTGGCTATCATTTTGACTATTTCAGTTCCCTGTCTCAGCAGCGCCTTGCGTCCTTCAACTCGTTTTTGCCGTACGTCAAAGGCTATAATAGAAAGACCGGTTACCAAAACAAGGAAAATTGATAAAAAATTAAATTTACTGGCCAGACTCAGTTCTTCTTTAAGGCTCATATGTTACCCTTATTTGTATACCTTTGTTGCACCTTGAACCAGGGTTGGATTAATTGTCAGTCGCATGTGATCTGCGGTCCTCAAGTTGATTACATAGAGAACCTTTTCAGGTGGCACCACGGCAATATCTTTAACATCTGTTCCTGTAAGAATCTTCCAGGCAAGTACGCTGCACTGTCTTCCTATATCCGCATAGTCCCAATCAAGGGAATAGAGTGCCCCGGCCTTGACCCAGGGTGGTGAAAGTCCGGCAAACGGGATACGATTGCGAAAGGTGGAAAGCAGTACAGCCTTGGCTGTTTTTCCTGAATAGACTGTCTTATCGGGTAAGCCAAGCAGCATGTCTGCAGTGCGGCCAAGGGATTTAAGTACAGCTGGTAATTGTTTGATAGATTCCACTGGCATCGCATCAATCTTAAGATCATATGCCCTCGCTGTTTTTATCATTTTATCAATCAATTGGCTGTTTTCCTGTGGATTGTAGAGGGTGGCTACACGGTTGACATCAGGAAGAAAACGTCGAATGTATTCTATATGAACCTCAGGTGGAAAACTGAGCAGAACGCCTGTAGCTCGTGGTGATTTCTTTAGTATTTGTTTATTCAGAATCATGGCAGCAACTATCGGTAAATCAGGCTTGGAACGTAATCCTATATCCGTCGACTCGGAGCCAACGGTCAACATTAGAGTAGGCTTGCTCTTATTGATCTCCTCCAAAATCTGATTGTTTTCCACCGATGTTTTTTGAACAGAATATCGAACAAATTCTGTTTTCGGGAACAGTGCAGACACCTGTTTTTCAAAACTTTCAATTATCTGCAGAGACTGTGTCGATTGTTGACTGCTCAAAGAAACAATCGAAAATCCTTTTTCTACAGCCCAAAGATTCTCGCTAGAGGAAAAACCTAGCAGGATTCCAACCAGAAGCATCTGCAGTCGGGGTAGATATGTACGACCTGTTCGATTCATTTCGTTATCAGTTAAAAGGAATAATCCAATTTAATCCGAAATGTACGGCCATCCTGCTCAATGCTGTCCTGAGAATGCTCTTCCGAGGCAGGGTAGGCATAGTTCTGGTCAAAGAGGTTGTAGATGCTCGCAGACAATGTCACACCCTTGATCACATTCCTGCTGAGCAAAGTCAAATTGGTAAGAAAAACATTATCTGTCTGATCATCACTTAATGTTTTACGGCCGCTTTCATACTGTGCTTCCAGAGCAGCCATTAATTTGTCTTCCAGTAGAGGGATCATAACGTTACATTTTACCATATTAAGCGGCGAATTAACCAGTCGTTCGTTGGTTGATTTGTTTTCTGCGTACTGATAGGAATAACTGATCGACCCTGCCCAGCCGTTATCCCAACGACCTTCAAGCTGGAGTTCACCTCCTGTGGCTGTTGAATCATCCAGGTTTCTGAAAACCAGCAGGTCGTCGTTGATGTCCGTGGTCAATGTAATTAAGTCCTCTATATCGTTGTGAAAAATAGAGGCACCTGCCCGGATATGTTTCGTCAGTTCTTGTTCCACTACAAATTCAAAGGTCTCAATGTTCTCAGAGTCGAGATCACCGGCGCTTTTCTGGGTGAGGCCGCCATCATGGTAATACAATTCATAAGCATTCGGTGCCCGAAAGGCCGTACCGTAGAGCAACTTGAGGTGGGTAGAAGCAAAGGGCGAATAAAGCAAGGCGGCCCTCGGATTAGTGGTGGAACCAACGGTCTCGAATTCGTCATAGCGAATGCCAAGGTTAAGTATCAGGTTGTCAAATATTCTATATTCATCCTGCACAAAAAGTGCCCAGGTGTAGTCGTCTTTCTCGTCATCTTGGTAGACATCATACGCATCCCACTGCTTCTGGTATTGGCGTAGATTACCCCGATATTCTGCCCCCAGGGTCAACTTATGCTGTTCAAAAAGGGGACGGGTCACCAACACTTCAGATCCCCACCAGTCGCCATGGGCCATGTCATAAAAAATATCGAAATCAGACAAATCACCTTCTTCAGAGTAATCGTAGACCCAGTTGCCATCGTATTCGTAGTGATCGTAGAAGAGACGGGCAGTCAATTCGATTGTGTTATCTATCAGATGCTGATATTTGAGATCAAGGTAAGCATGTTTATCCCAGGTGCGGGTACCCGGATCGTTGAATACTGTATCGTAGGAGCCCGTGGGGATCCCTTTTTCACGGTTTACATATGCACCCTCAAGGAGGAAATCACCAAAAGACAGTTTGGCCAAAAAATTGTTCACATCTTCATCATCAACATTCTCAGCAAAGCCGTTGTTGGTGGCTGGGTCGTCGAACTCCTGGTAGTAGAGTCTGTCATCACCGTTACTGTCACTGTAGGTACCCGAGACAAGTATTTCCAAACCGTTACCAAAGCGTTTACCATAGCTCAGGCGTCCCTGGTAATTGTCGAAACTGCCGGCTGTTGCTGAAATGTCAAACCCCTGGAGATCCCGTCCCTTTTTGGTTATCACGTTAACCACTCCAAAAAATGCACTGCTGCCGTACAGGGAGGAACTGGGGCCGCGTACAACTTCAACCCGATCAATCAGATCAACATCTACAATAAAACTTTATCAATATACGTTCCGTCGTAGATGTTATCATTCGTACGATGACCATCTACCAGCTGCAGAAATTTGGTGCCGAAATCCCCAGGTGTTGCAAAACCACGTACGCCGGTATAGCCGTAATTACGGTCATAATTTATATAAAATCCGGGAAGGCTGTTCAGAATATCGCCAAGTGTTCTATAGCCGTAACGGGCGATCTCTTTGGCTGTTACAATACTGACTCTGGCGGGAGCCTCGATGACCTTTTGATCATACTTTGAAGCCGAGTAGACAGAAGCAATGTCCTGGAAAAGAATTCCTTCATTCTCTCTTTCCGTAAATTCCAGAGAAACCGATTTAGCCATTACAGAGCCCGACCAGAACAGGACGGACAGAATACAGAGGGTACTTGCCAACGTATACGATTTTTTCATAGAGGTTCTTTGGTTCAGATAAAGGTTTTAGAGTGAATACTTGTATGAATTGAGACCTTTGTTTAATGATATCGAAAGCTTTGAAAAAAAGCAAATTTTGAAGTGATTCTGGGAGAGGCGGAGTGTTTGCTATTGAGTGACATCTACAGCTTTAGGTGTGTGGTTTTATTTGAACCATTTTCTCTCAGCTAAGTCTTAGAAAAATCAGAATAAATATAAGTAAGAAGTGGGGTTGGGAGAGAATGGCCCCATCCTCATTTTGTTTTTGCATTTAGCAAAAAGAATTTATACAATAAAAATGTTGCCTGAATTCAAGTGATAAGTGCATAGCCCATTATTTTTTGGACATTAACGCC
>CAZIDU010000072.1:0-24189 GCA_964538055.1 uncultured Desulfocapsa sp.
GCTGATAATCCCGAAAGGAATAGTCGAATTTACAGAAGAGAAGTTGCTTTATCACGTGGTCTGTGCTATATAGGCGTGTGTCATCTGTGGCAGGCTGATGATAGTCAATATAACTTCAGTTTTACTAAACAGAAGCTGGACAGGCCGCCTGCTTTTGTCAATTTCAGTAAACGGGAGCAGGGAATAATCATCCAAAAGGCAACCTTAAAGATATATGTTTTTTTCCGATAATTTTACCGATGAGGAACAGAAGAATGGCAACACGTATGGCTACGATATTTGGAATAGTACTCCTTGCTCTGATTTTTGCTGTAGATGGATGGAGCCAGGAAAGGGTGTTGAAAATGTCCACAACCACAAGTACCCAATCTTCGGGGCTGCTTGATATTCTTTTACCTGCGTTTGAACATGACAGTGGTATCAAAATTAAGGTTATTGCCAAGGGTACCGGGGCTGCCATCCGGGATGGTCAAGATGGAAATGTCGATGTGATTTTCGTCCATGCTTTGGAGCGTGAAAAGGCATTTGTAAAGGAAGGGTACGGAACGCGACGTTTTCCTGTGATGCATAATGATTTTGTTTTACTCGGACCAGCTACTGACCCTGCAGGAATAAAAGGAGAGACGGATGCTACTGTGGCACTCAAAGCCATAGCAGATGCAAAGGCAATGTTTATTTCCCGAGGTGATGATAGTGGAACCCATACCAAAGAGCAGGCGCTGTGGGCTGCTAGTGGTGTTCAGCTGATGGAAACAAGTCAGTCTATTATAAAAAAAAGTGTAGAGAAAAAAATCACGTCAAAGCGGCCAGCTGATTCGGATAACTGGTATATGTCCATTGGTCAGGGGATGGGGAAGGTTATTACCTATGGTGATGAAAAACAGGCATATACCTTGGCCGATCGGGGAACCTATATCAAATACAAATTTGGCAAGAGTCCTGCCATTGATCTTGATGTACTCTGTGAGGGAGATCCCAAGCTTGCCAATCCCTATGGTATTATTCCTGTAGATCCCAGAAAATACCCCCATGTCCAGTATGGAATTGCTATGCAGTTTGTTTCTTGGATTACCGGTGCGCAAGGCCAGAGGTTGATTTCTGGTTACAGGCTTGAAGGGAAACAGCTTTTTTATCCCGATGCCAGGTGATCCCAGCACATATTTGTATCCCTATAAGAGGATGCCCAACAGACTTCTCTTTTTTTGTTGATGCAGGGAATTTATATATTCTATAGAGTAGTGGTCGAATATACGGGAAGTGTATAACGACCAAAACGGAGCCAATGGATCTTCTTCTGGATAGTCTGAAATCTGCTTTTTTACTGTTACTTGCCTGTGATCCTGAGCTGTTTACTATTGTGGGCGTGTCACTGAAAGTCAGTGCCATATCCACATTGATTGCTTCTCTGGTGGGTGTTCCCTGTGGCTTCCTGATTGCCTATTCCAGCTTTTATGGTAAGCGACTGCTTCTTACCTGTCTAAACACCTTGCTGGCAATGCCCACCGTGGTTATCGGGCTACTAGTCTATTCTTTTATCTCAAGGCGCGGAGTGTTTGGTTCCCTTGAATTGCTGTATACCCAGAAGGCCATTGTTATCGGTCAGGTGATTCTGATTGTTCCCCTTGTTACAACCCTCACTATTGCCGCTATCAGTCGTATCGATAACCGCTATCGTAGTACTGCATTGACTCTGGGGGCGACACAGTTGCAGATGGCATTGGTGATTATTCAGGAGGCGCGCTATGGCATCGGTGCTGCCGTAATTGCTGCTTTTGGCCGGGTTATTGCCGAAGTCGGAATCAGTATGATGCTTGGTGGAAATGCCAGGGGCTTTACCCGCACCATGACAACGGCCATGGCCCTCGAGTACGACAAGGGGGAGTTTGTTTTGGCTGTGGCACTGGGACTGACATTGATGACAATCGCCTTTGGAGTAAATTTACTGTTTCATTTTTTCCAGGGACGGACTCATGTCGACACTCTATAGGGCAGAGATCCTGACAAAGGTATTTAAAGATCGCACGGTGCTGAATATTGATCACCTCGAAATCGAGAAGCATAAAATATATGCGCTTATCGGAGCAAATGGTGCCGGGAAGACAACACTGCTCAATCTTCTGGCATTTCTTATTTCACAAACGTCTGGAAAATTGCAGTTTTGCGGTCAGGAAGTAACCTCTGATCGAGGGCACTTATTGGATCTGCGGCGACGGGTGGTACTCGTCGATCAGTATCCCATCCTTTTCACCGGACCTGTCTGGAAGAATGTTGAGTTTGGGCTCAAGGTTCGAGGCGTGTCAAAGACGGCTCGCCGGAAACGAGTGGAAGAGGTACTGGAACTTGTGGGCATGGAAACATTTATTATGGCCGATGCCCATAAGTTGTCCGGTGGGGAGAGTAAACGTGTTGCCTTGGCAAGGGCGCTTGCCGTTGAGCCTGAGGTGTTGCTCTGTGATGAGCCGACTGCAAATGTTGATGAGGAGAATCAGGAGGTTATCTTGAGAATTCTCGAAAGGATCAACGTGGAAAAGAGAACATCAATTATTATGGCTACCCATTATCTTGCCCAGAGCAAGCGCCTGGCACATCATACCCTTATGCTGGAGTATGGCCGTTTGTCGGAAAAGAGCAGCTTGTGTGCTGCTCTTGGATCCTCAACGGGTTAAAATCGTTTTTCAAAGTAGGGCTTGAGTACATCGGGAACGGTGACAGTGCCATCCTCCTGCTGATAGTTTTCAAGAATGGCCAGCAGTGTTCTGCCCACAGCCAGTCCTGATCCATTAAGAGTATGAACTAGCTTACTTTTTTTCTGACCATCGGGGCGATAGCGAATTCCGCCACGTCGAGCCTGAAAGTCAAGGAAATTTGAGCAGGAGGAAATCTCCCGGTAGGTATTCTGGCTTGGCAGCCACACTTCGATATCGTATGTTTTCGTAGAAGAAAACCCCAGATCACCACTGCACAGTGTCACCACCCGGTAATGTAAGCCAAGTAACTGCAGGACTTCTTCGGCATCGGCAAGTAGATCTTCCAGTTCCTGAGCAGAGCTTTCTGGTGTTGTAAATTTGACAAGCTCTACTTTGTCAAACTGATGCTGCCTGATCAATCCTTTGGTGTCTCTGCCGTAGGAACCGGCTTCAGATCTGAAACAGGGGGTGTAGGCTGTATATTTGACTGGGAGTTGCTTCTCATCCAGTGTCTCATCCCGGTGAATATTGGTGACCGGTACTTCAGCTGTGGGGATAAGATACAGATCCCAGTCTTTAATTGCAAAGAGGTCTTCGGCAAATTTGGGAAGTTGCCCGGTTGCGGTCATGGAGGCACTGTTCACCAGAAATGGAGGAAGGACTTCTTCGTAACCATGTTTCTGGGTGTGCAAATCAAGCATAAAATTGGTTAGTGCCCGCTCCATCTTGGAGGCAAATCCTTTGAGAAGCGCGAATCTTGCTCCTGAAAGCTTGGCTGCACGTTCAAAATCCAGAATATCCAGATCTTCACCAACTTCCCAGTGGGGTTTTGGCTCAAAAGAGAATGCTGGCTTCTCACCCCATGTCTTAAATTCAACATTGTCAGCATCATCCTGCCCCTTGGGGACATCGTCACTACATAGGTTTGGTATGGATAGAACTATATCCTGCAGCACTTCTTGAATTTCAGTAAGTTCTTTGTCGAGCTCCTTGATTCTATCCGATGCCTTGCGCATTTCAGGGATAAGGGTGTCGGCCTGTTTCTTTTCCTCGTCGCTCCCCTGTTTGAGCTGAGCAATTTCTTTGGAGGCAGTATTTCGTTTGTTTTTAAGACTTTCCACATCTTGAAGAAGTTCCAGACGTTTCTGGTCAACCGAGGCAAAGTCATCAACTTTGTCTGTGGAAATACCTCTATGAGCAGTTTTTTCACGGACAAGATCCAGATTTTCTCTAATAAAACGGAGTTCTAGCATGGTGGATTGGTTCTCAATATATGAGGGTGTTTTTCCCTTCAGTTTTTAGTCTGATTACTTAATCGTTCTTGAGTGCCACTGAGATTCAGCTCTTTTTAAAATCAGTTGAATAAAGTATCTGTGATCCAGGTATTTTCCGTCAAACGTCCTCGCTTATTCTTCACTTGCGGAATGATTTGTCGGAAAAAACCTGAACGACTTTCTCTCAGTTAAAAACAACTCTGTAACAACTCTATCTGCTGCGTTTCAGTGGTAATTATATAATTATTTGTTTTTATTCTTATTTAGATATGACTATACGTTTTTTCTTAGTCTATAGTGTACCTGTTTAGCATGGCTGAAAATTGAAATCAACCTCTATCAAATTGCTTTTAGAAAAGGCATCTGCTATCTTGTTGAAGGAACTCATAGTTGTCATTATCAGCAAGCTTGAACTGGAGAAAAATTCTGGAAACATTAGATCGACATAACACCCTGATCATATTTATTACTGAGCTCAGGAAGTCTGTTCGGAGCTTGGGGATCAGCATTATCATAGCAACCGTGGGGATTTTTTTTCTTTCTCCGGAACTGTTGCGCTTTGTCCAGGGCCATCTGTCCGATAAACTCTATTTTTTCTCTGTTGCGGGGCCATTTCTGGCCCATGTTAAACTTGCTCTGTTTGCTGCCTTGTATGTAATTATGCCGTGGATTATGGCGGTGCTCTGGCGGGCCATGGGGAAACCTTTTGGCGTGGTGGGAACTCAGCTTTTTTCTTTTGTCCTCTTCACCTGTATGCTTTTTTATGCCGGGACTCTGTTCTGTTATTTTGTAACGCTTCCCTTAGGCATTAAATTTCTTCTTGGTTTTGGTTCAGCGGACCTGCAGCCGGTTATTTCCGTTGGACGCTTTGTGAATTTTACAACCATCTTTATTCTGGCCTTTGGTGTGATCTTTGAACTTCCCATGTTTATGGTTTTTATGGCAAAAGTGGGAGTGCTGACCAGGGGCTTTTATGAACGGAACAGGCGATATGCCCTTTTACTTATTGCAATTCTTGCTGCCCTGCTGACCCCAACTCCCGATGTGGTGAATATGTTACTGATGGGCGGTCCATTATATCTTTTATATGAGGGTGGAATTATTATTCTCCGTATTATGCGGATTAAATAAAAGGCCGTCTAGAATTGATAAGCTCGTAAACAGGTCATTTTTGAGATGGCTAAGTAGGTAAGCGTAGACTCCGAAAAGCTCCATATGCGAGGCGCGCAAATTTTCTATTATTTCGGCGTACTAGGGTACGTTGTAATGATAGAATATTTGTACCCCAAGAGTACTCGAAGTCTACGCTTATCTCCTTCGGGGCGCACAACGAAGCAGATGGAGAGTTTTTATGACGCCATCAGAATTCGTAAAGCTCAAAACCGTTGCTTTGCAGAAGAGCAGCTGTGACGCCGATGGTTCCCGATACTGCGCAGGATGGACTCCTTGCTTTTAGGCAAATGCCCTGTATTGTATGAGCATGAGCGATTTGCAGAACCTGCTGTGCACCTCGGATAAAAGGGACGGTCACGTTGTCCCCTTCCTTTGTACAAACAGTGGCTTTTCCCTCAAGGACATCAAAGCCGTTACCGGCAATGATGTCAGCAGCCGGGCGGGGGGTGGCCAGACCGCCTAACTGCTCGGGGCAGACAGGTATCCACAGACTGTCTTTTAAAAACGCATTGCATTTTTCATAACTCTTTATTGCCCCATCATAGCGGGTACACAGTCCCACTAGGCAGGCGCTAACAAGAAATACTGGTTTTGTTTTTGAGATGTTCATATATGGAGCAGTAATAAGAAAGGAAAGCTTAATTGTAACTATTCACTGAAATTGAATTTGAGTCGGAATTGCATAACGAATACGCTGGTAGGAAACTGGGAACATGACCCAACTCGTCTTTGTCTTTTGAATTGGGATCGTGTCCCCCCGATACCGGATAAATATTGTGCCATTCAATAGCATGGTGAATAGTTACGTTTGATTTATAGATAATACAATGCTCAGGAAAGAAAAACCAAAAACAGTGATGTCGCCAATACAACGTAAACGTTTATTGCGTATATCCTTTATCATGATTGTTTTTGTGCTGCTATGGGTAGTCTTTGCACCAGGAAAAGGTGTGTACCATCTTCGTCAGCAGAAAAAACAAATTGCAAGGCTTGTTGTTGACCGTCAGATACTGATTAAGCAAAACGATGAAATGGAAAAAGACATTGAGCGTTTACGGAATGATCAGGAGTATCTCGAACAAATAGCAAGAGAGGAGCATGGAATGCTGAAAGAAAATGAAATAGTTTTTGATTTTACCAGGAAGGAAAAGAAAAGAAAGTGATAAAAGACGCTATTCAATAGTCTCTATCTGTCTAAAGTAGGCTCTTCCCGTAACCCAGGATTTGAGGCTGAAGGTACAGAAAGACTGAAGACCGCATGTCGTACTGTCTTTCCTTCAGTCTAAAATCCTTCAGCCTATGTACCTTGTCGTAATAACGAAAGAAATCAAAGACTATTCTCGTGTTTTTTCTATAACAGGAGTTCAGGAATAAGGTATTAAAAGCCGCACGGGCTTTTTGCCGCTACGCTCAGGAAAATCCGGAACGTGATGAACACCCGGAAAGGGCTCCAGCAGGGATACTACTCCCCTTTGTCGACTGATGTGAAGTGGCAGAGACCATTTTTTTGATGTTGGAACTCTTGCAGTATTTGCAGCGAAGGTTTTCAGCTGCAGAGGCTATCATAATGAGACTTTCAAAGTTCTTATCACAGTCATCACAGTGGAATTCGTAGATTGGCATTTGTTTACTCCTACAGAACGTATAATGTTGAAAAAATGATATTAGAATTAAGTTATTTCCTATATTGTTTATCTTTTACGTATTTTTGTCAAGATAAGGGATACCTTTTTTAGTAAAATCTAAAATAGCATGGGGGGATGTCAGAAATATTTATGGAAAGAGAAGAAGAAATTATAGAGTTACTTTGTGAGGTTCGTGGAGTTTTAGCCTGCCATCAGTCAAGCTCAATAAACAGCTATCCTGCGAGTGCAGAACTGCTGACTTTTTTTGATTCCTGTTTCAAATCGCCACTCAAGAGTGCATCCCTGAATGGAGCCGTCAAAACTCCGCAAAGTGATGCAAAACCGGAAGCAAAGGTGAAAACAACGAAGAGTGACCATGCAGTACTTAGCGAGATAGCCGAGGAGGTTGCCCAGTGCAGAAGTTGTCCACTCGGCGGAAAAAGCCTGATAACCATGCCTGGAAAGGGTGGCTCCGGGAAAATTCGCCTTCTTATTATCGGGCACTGGTTGCCGGTAACGACTGGGGCGGAGACGACCGGGGCAGTTTTCGGATGGGAGGAAGATCAGATGCTGGCACGAATGCTGACTGCCATTCATCTCTCAATGGATGAGGTCTTTGTGACCAACGTTATTAAATGTGGAGTGGACTCAGAGGTTCAGCCCCAGGCAGAACATATTGATGCCTGTGCGTCCTATTTGCAGCGACAAATCGCAGCAATTGCTCCAGAACTGATTTGCACCATGGGAATGGTGGCCACAAAAACTCTGCTGCGACTTTCTCAACCACTTTCCAGGTTACGAGGAAAATTTTATTCCTATAAAGTGGCTGATGGGCTGGAAATACCCCTGCTGCCCACCTATCACCCCGGGTATCTTTTACAGAATCCGGAAATGAAAAATGCGACATGGCAGGATCTGCAGGCAATCCAGAGACGCCTTTGAGGATGTTGTTATTCCATCGGTCCATACAGGGCAATAAATCCCCGTTGCCCTAAACTCTTCAGAAAAGCTGCCACCGCAGTTTCCGCCTCCTGGCTGGTTACTTTATGGGTTTGTGCAAATATCCTGATAATATCCTTCACTGTTTTCTTTCCATCGATAAGGTTCCAGACAAAACTGCCCATCTGATCCAGCTGCAATTTCTTTGTTGGGAGTTCAGTCTTGTTTTTACTGAATTTCTGATGCAGGGCAGTGAAAAATCGGCTTAGCGGAATTGCGTAGGTGAAGAGGATTTCGCCATTGTCCAGTTCCTGCCATTGGATGGTGTCGCTTTGTCTCGGAATGCAGGCAAGAGACTCGGTTCGGCTGAGCGGTTCAACAGGATCAGAGGGAGAAGATTTCATAGCTGTCAAGGATGGTGGTGATCAGCCCGTCTGGTAGAGGCTTTTTATCAAAAAAGAAGAGTCCGCTGAGGCGATCATGTTCGGGATGGTGGCGCAGGGTTACCCAGTGAAACGGTGGCCTGCGTTTAACCCGACTGCGGATTTGCTGGAATATGGATGGGAAGGAGCAATGGCTGATTGCCTCATCCTGATGCTGAATATCTTCTTCGGAAATTTCCAGTTCTCCAAGTAGATTCATGAGGGTTAGCATTGTCGATTTTTCCAGGCGTTGGGATGCTCCGGCTAATCTACACAGGTGCATGGTGAGTCCGGAATCAATAAAAGAGAGGCGGGTGAGTCCTGCACCAAAATTATGTCCGCTTAAGGTGAAACTGTTGGGAAGAAGAATCTGGAAATCCTGGATTGCCCAGAGAACCTGACCAGCTTCGCTTTGCTGATGGCAACGAATGGATTCAATAACCCGTACTAAGTCCCAGTGGTGCCTGGTTGCAAGATCATCAAAAAAGTAGAGGAGGAGGGTGGTTCCGCATTCTTTACAGATCAGGACTGCGGCCTTGAGTTCTCTGGAGTCATTATCGGCAAGAAGTTTTAAAGAATAATTTTTTTTCAGCTTTTCCCAGTGAGGCGGTAACAGGTCTTGTACCAGTAATCCGGTTTCTCCGGCAATTTTAAGAAGAGTGGCATCAACGGATCGTTTGCCGTGTTTTTTTTCTTCCTGCCAGCGCAGTTCGAAGACAGGTCGAAAGTTCTTTTCAAAAAGGATATGGCTTGTCTCTGTAATAATGGGTTCCCATTTTAGAGGACAAGTCAGAGTGATTGTGTTCCAGCCGATTGTTTTCCAGCTGCTATTGAGAGTGGATGTCACAGCGGATTATTTCGGGATTAGGTACGTCCAGCCGCTCTTTTTGCGCTGCATGAGTTGTTCTTTTGTGTCTGTATTAATGTTTTGGGTGCATTGTTTGGAGAAGCAGGCCTGTTCCCGTACAATATGGTCAGGATAAGAAAGTTTGACCATGTTACCGGTATTTTCATTTGGATTCCTGGTGTTATGCTGGAGGATCAGGTTGACCCGATTTTTGTTTTCATCAACAAATTTCCATTTCCAGATATGGAGAATCCCAAAGGAATCCCCTTTCCATTCCGTTGGCTTGCCATATTTCTCTTTGTATTTTTTAAGCAGTAGAGTGAAATACTTTTTACTCGTATCATTGTATTTTAATTTGATCTTGACGATTTCACCGGGCTTCTCACAAATCGCATAGGAGATAATGCCTTTATCGAATCCATGCCAGTCGTAGACCACAACTTCCTTGAGAAAATTGGAATGTTCGATATCTGGATAGTCCGTGATATCACTCCCAAGGACAAAGCCACCGACTTCACGTGGGATTTCTACAGATGAAAATGCCTGAGGAAGCAGGAAGAAAAGCTGCGAGAGGATGGTGGTAGCGATGAAAAGATGTTTTTTCACAAAAAAACCTCTGTGAGGAAAAAAAATTAATAATTCTAGCCCTTGTCTATATTACTCTGTATCATGTAATTACGCTTCATTCCATATAATTTAGGATCCTTTTTCAATCTTTCAATGACATTTTTAATTAAAGGTCGGTGGCAGGAATAAAATGTGAAGAACAAATTCTCTGGGTTCATTCTCTTCTCAACTCTGTAAGGTATGAAAAAAACAGCAAAAACAGCCAGTGTTCGTATCACGGAACGCTCTCTTTTTTACTGGATACTCAGGCGGCATCGGCTCACGCAATTGTTACTGCTACTGATTATTGTCGTCAGCCTGTTTTTCAAAGTCTTTCCCCTTGAGATGCAGAAGCGTATTATCAATGAAGCTATTTACTTAAAAGATATCCAGCTGTTGTATTTATACTGTGGTTTATATATTGGAGCGGTCACCATTGCAGGACTGCTTAAATATGGTATTAACGTCCTCCAGGTATATATAGGCCAGAAAATTCTAGTAGAGATGCGGGAAGAACTCTACCTCCATGTTTTACAATTACCCCTACAATTTTATCGAAAAATGCAGCCGGGTACTGTTATCTCTGCGATGACAGCAGAGCTCAATACCATCGGTTTTTTTCTTGGTGGCGCAATTGCCATCCCCATCACCAGTGTTCTGACCTTTGTTGTATTTATCGGTTTTATGTTCAATCTGAATAAATGGCTGGCTCTGTTGAGCATGGGCATTTATCCCTTCGAGCTCTTTATTATTCCCTATCTCCAGAAAAAATATAATAAGCTGAATAAGGAACGTGTGAAAACGACCAGGGCCATGGCCAATGTGGTCAACGAATCCATTTCCGGAATTCATGAGATCCATGGCAATACCAGTTACGGGCTGGAGGAAAAGAAGCTGTCCTCATTTATTAGTCAGTTATATGCGCTTGTTAAGAAATTATTTATTGTCAAATATGGGATAAAATTTGCCAATAATGTTTTTCAATCCCTGGGGCCGTTTATTCTTTTTCTTGTTGGCGGATATATGGCTATTCATGGCCAGTTTACTCTTGGTGCTTTGGTTGCTTTTCTTTCCGCCTATGAAAAGGTCTATGATCCCTGGAAAGAACTTATTGAGTATTACCAGAGTTATCAGGATGCTCAGATTCGTTACCGTCAGATTATGCAGATTTTTGATTTGGATCCACCTCATCTTATGCTGCCGCCGGGGCGTGAACCATTGGTGCTGCATGGTGAGATCAGCCTGAAGAATGTCACATTTACAGTTCCAAGTGGTGTCAGGCTGCTTGAAAATATCAGCCTTGATATTCAACCCAATGAACAAATTGCCATGGTTGGCTATTCTGGATCAGGAAAATCTACCCTTGCTTTGCTCATTGCTCAACTGTATGACCCAAGCCAGGGCCGTATTGAGATCGATAAAAATTCACTTGATGATCTCTGTAAGATGGATATCGGCCATAATGTTGCAATGATAGCTCAGCAGCCTTTTATTTTTTCCGGAACCATTTCCGATAACTTGCTCTATGGCGTTCAGGCACTTTCGGGTGATAAAAAAAAGCCTGACCGCTCCAAGATACTTTCGGTAATCCAGGATGTTGGTCTGCAGGATGATATTATTCGTTTTGGCCTTCAGGCAGTTCTCACTCCTGAAGAGTGTCTCCCATTCAGGGACAAATTTCTGCGTATGCGGCAGATTATCCAGACGACTTTACGGGGTGAATTTGAGACTGCCATAGAATTTTACGATGGTTCCAAATATCTCTATTATTCCAATGTTCGTGATAATATCGTTTTTGGTGACAGTTTGAGTGGTGAATTTACCGTTGAGCAGTTGCCGGGCCATCTTCAGTTTGTGGAATTACTGCGTGAGCTTAAGCTTGAGAAGCCTCTCTTGACTCTGGGATTCGCCATTGCTACGCATACTGTTAATTTACTGGCTGATTTTCAGGATGATGAATTTTTCTTCCGTGATAATCCCATGGAATCAAATGAATTTTCTATATATAGTAAATTACTTGACCGCTTGGAAAGCCCACAGCCAAAAGATGATGAAGCGCGTGGGTTGTTGCTTACCCTGGCCCTTCGCTTTATCCCGAAAAAGCATTCTATTGTTGCGCTTCCCTCTGCTATGGAACAGAAAATTTTAGAAGCGCGGCATTGTTTTCTGGAGACCATTGTGGGCATTGATTTGGCTCAATGTAAAAAACTTGATACCTCTTCACCGTTCACGACGATTCCAAGAGGTGGCGAGGAAGATGATTTTATTCCATTTTGTCCAAGTGAATATATGTATACCCGTACCCTCCTGGATAATATTCTGTTTGGTGCTGTTCGGTCTGAAAGGGATCTTGACGAACACCTTCGGAAAATTGCTGCTCAGGCCTTTCAGGATGAGAAACTTCTTGATGAAGTCATGCATATCGGCCTTGCTTTTGAAGTCGGCAGCAAAGGTGACCGGCTCTCCGGGGGGCAGAAGCAAAAGCTTGCTATTGCCAGGGCATTTTTAAAGGACACTCCTATTCTCATAATGGATGAGGCAACAGCCAGCCTCGATAATACCTCCCAGGCTCGTATCCAGGGACTGCTGCAAAATGAGTTTAAGGGTAAAAAAACGATTATCGCTGTGATCCATCGTCTGGATTTGACTCCGGCGTATGATCGCATTATTGTACTGAAGGCTGGAAGAATTGTCGAACAGGGAACATACGATGAACTTATGGCGCGAAAAGGAGATTTTTATGAACTCGCTCGAGCAGAATCCTGATCCAACTACTCTAAACAACCAGCTCACTGAGATTCAGGAATTTCTCAACAGATTTCCTGTTTTTTCAGGGGCACCGGCTGGAGTCGTGGGGCTTTTCGCGTACCTCGCCAAACGGGAAGAATATTCAAAGGGACAGGAAATAATGACCCAGGGGGAGTCTTGTGATCGCTTTTTTCTGATACTTTCCGGCAAGGTCGATATCTTTCAAAATCATTCCGGGCGGCGTTGCCATCTCCAGCTTCTCTGTGCAGATTCTATAAATTATTTTGGAGAACTCGCTCTTCTTGCTAAGTTTGACTGGTTTTTTTCCGCACGTGCCTGGATAGATGTGGAACTCCTTACCATTAGTCGTGAATCTTTTAGCAAAGTTATGGAGCGTTATCCTGAGTTCTATCAGAGTATGGTTCAAAAAATTATTAAACTGCGAATAAGCCGTTTTGCAGACCAGCAGCAGTATTTGATGGATCATGTTTCCTCCGATGCCTGGCGGGAATATCCATCAGAAGAATAACATTTAAGAGAGGCTGTTATGTCAGCTAAAAAATCTATATTGTACTCCTTCCTTCCACTTATTTTTTTCTTGTTGATGCAAGGGTGTGTGGCTATTTCTTCTTCAACCGGTGGCCTTCAAAAGCGTATGGAAGTTGAGCAACTGTTTGAATCTGGCACCCTTTTGACGGAACACACATATTATATCGATGGCTCAGATGTCGAACCCGATGCTATCATTGCCATTTCCAATGAATTTCAACTTCAAACTAAACTCTGGTCCAAGAGAGACTGGACAGCTAAGAACCTTGAAAAAGCCGTTTTCTGGATGCAGACTGGAGAGTATGGGTTTTGCAGTACCGAGGGGGGTGTTTTGATTGCACCCGATGGACAACAGATAGGTGTCTGGTATTCGAAGAAGGATATTGGTACGATTCGCCAGCCTGCTCCCGGGATTGTCGAGGTCTTCCCCTTTATGTATAGATCCAGTTCTCCATGTCGTCGTCAGTCCATTCTCGATGATCGATAATTATATCATGACGTCAGGCGTATCTTTCGTAAAATCTCATTTTCAGGTTTCCTCATGATTATCTATTCTTTCTGTATTTCGCTGCTCATTACCTTCTTCGCTGTTTTCTCTGCTTTAGCAGGAAATCAGCAACTGATTATTCAACAGATCAGTCAGGATCTTGAACAGACTACAGATGTACAGGCAAAAAGCACATTGCATGTCTATCGTGCGAGACAATATACAAAAATTAAAAAATGGAAACTTGCTTTGGAGGATTACAACGATGCCTTGGAGCTTGATCATAAGGGATGGATTCATCTCGAACGCAGCCACTTTCTATTGGCCATTGGGAAATATGAACTGGCCTACGAGGATGCTAATGCGGCCAAAGAGGAAGTGTCATCTCTCACCAAAGAGGCTGATGAGGTGATTGAAAAGGCAGTTGCAGAAGTACGAAGAAAATATGAGGCCGAAAATCCCATTATCATAGAAATGAATACCCAGGTGGATCCTTACAGGCAAACACGTTTTGATCTGATGAAGATACAGGGAGTCGGGATGTTTGCTGCCAGTTATCAAGGAGCGAGCAACAGCTCGAGCAGAAAACGAAAAACAGGCACAACACAGGTAAAAGCGGCCTGTGCTCCAAAGGCAAAGAGCTGACGTACCCGTTTTTAGCCCATAAGTTCTATGGGCCAATTACCTATTTTAAAGCACATATTCATCCAGGCCACTTTTGTTCTGAATTCTGCTTTTTTCTACTCTTTGTTATCCTTAAAGCGGGCTCTGCCCGCAACTCAAGTTTTGAGGCTGAAGGCCGTGTGTAATGCTGTCTTTCCTTCAGTCTAAACACCTTCTGCCTATGCACCTTGTCGTAATAACGAAAGAAATTAAAGATTATTGTTGGGTTTCTTATAACAGGAGTACAGGAGTAAGATATCTAATACGCCATATGGCCAAGTGACTTCATGATCAATGCCAGTCCCATGGCAAACATCCCCGTCAGTCCCATACCGCAGGAGAATCCGGCGAGCAGTACCGGAGCATATTGACGCCACATGGGGCCATATCGTTTTAAAAAGAAATAACGGCCAAGAAATGCACCAAGCACTTCCAGAATCAGACCGTGAGGTGTTGACTGGCCAAGTCCTCGTACTACTCCATAGATAAGCAGGATGGGCAGGCCAAAGAGGCTGAGCACAAAATACATAATCAGTCCAAAACCAAGTCCCGAGAATACAGTGGTGCTGTTCAGGGCCTGATAGAACATGGAGTTTCCTTCCATGGTGGATGTCTGCATCAGCAGGGTGTTCAGGGCCTGCAAATGCCATAGTTCCTGGGCGAAAGGGTAGGCACTTGAGGGGATGGGTGCCAGCCGCCAGATAAATTGGGAAAAGAGCAGGCTTGCCACCATAACAATAGGAAAAACCACAATTTCTGCCTTGATAATACCACGGATGGAGGTACCGGTGAGTTCAATCTGTCTGAACTGTACCGTAGCTTCTCCGTAGTTGTGTATGGGAATGGGTGCGTACCAGATTTCAATGCCCTGGTAGCCAAAAAAACGTGCTCCTGCAATGAAGCTGGCCTCTCGAATCAGGGGCAGACTTACAAACTGTCCGGCAATTCCTTCCATTCGAGCAGTAATGTACGAGACGATGGGCGTGTAGATAAATCCATAACCTAAGAAAAAAATCCATGGGAAATTAGGAACCAGCCAGACACAGAGTCCAACGTAAGCAAGGGTCGAGAAAAAATAAATGGCAATGGAGATCCAGAAGTTAAAATCGCCCCGTCCTTTCGGGGGATGAAAGAGGTCATGGAGGGTTCCCATCTGTTCTTTTGTGCCGTGGTATGATCGTACCACCGACCAGACACCGATTACTCCAATGGCCAGTCCCAGGCCAATACCAAAACTCATGTAAAAATCGAAGTTATTAGCAAAGACTGTATCAACGGTAGCCATGCCGGGATGCCAGCGCTGTAGAATCCCTTCAGCATAAAGGATAGGATTCATGATAATAGTGATGATAAGCCCTATGAGTCCGCCAATTACTGCCCAGAAAGGAAGCACCATTCCGATAAATACCAGGCCCAGATCCAGCTGAATACCTGTGGCCACGGCGGGAAGGATATCTTCCGTATGGCTGGTCAGTTCTATCCAGGGAATGGGAATAAGACGAATCTGCTCATTGAAAATAAGACCGGAGGCAATGGGGAGCAGGACATAAACGGCCCCAAAGGCAAGACCTATCATTCCTCCAATGGAAAAAACTCGCCACTTCCAGCTTTTTTTCTTTTCTTCAGTGGATTCGGCAAGGGCCATGGTGCCCAGTGCGGCAACCGGTGCCATGGGAAATGGAAGTTTTTCAACGTCCGAGGTGATTCGGTACAGTGCGTAGCCCAGGCCGAAATGATCAATGCGCTGAATAATCTGGGAACCTACGAGAAGGAGGATGGGAATCATCCAGTCTCTGTGGAAGAAGGTTCGTTCCACCATGGACATAGAGTCTGGCCCCGGAGCTATCCAGGTTGGAATAAATTCAGTGAGGCCAAGCATTCGGGCTGCATCGGATTGGACCAGATACTGGTTCCAGAGCAGGCCGGAAAAGGGTGAAGCAAGAGCCGCTCCTGCCATGTAGTAGAGAAGGAAGATCTCCTGCTGTTTGAGATCGGAGTGGGCACGTTTGGCCACTTCTGCAAAAAGAATGATGGTTACCCAGCGGGCAGCAGGACCAATACCCTGTCCAATGACGAGTTGTAGGTACATGGATCCCGGCATCATCAGAAAACCGATAAAAACGGCTCCAACTACGGTCTTCCAGCCAAAGCCTTCTTCAAAATGATCAGGAGGCTTGAGGAGATCTCTATATTCTTTGAGTTCTTTGTCGTCGTACATTTTTTTAGGTGTTTAGGGTGAAAGGCTGAAGTACAAAAGGTATATAGTACTTTATTCATGAACTCCTGTTACTCGGTTCAGTACCCCCGAGGGGTGTAAAAAAACACGAGATAAGCGAAGACTTCGAAATAATTTTTAATTTCTTTCTTTATTACGACCAGATGCATAGCTGAAGATGTTTAGGTTGAAGGAAAGACAGCATTACACACGGCCTTCTGTCTACTTAATCTGGTAATACTTGATAGCCAGAATCCGTAAATAAACCAACAATTGCCCAGCCTCCTCCCATCAAAAAATCACCGATGATAAGGCCGATAAAGAAAAACTGGACCTTTTTAAATAAAGTAACGCCGCCATATCGCATGCATACAGTATTACAGAGCCAGCCGATAAAAAAGCTGATCCAAAGAATACGCATGGCTGAGCTGTATGCTGTGAGATAGCCTAAGGGGTGGATGGGCCACCAGTAAAAGCGATGGTAGCAAACTACCAGAATAAGCATAACAATTGCACCGGCGATGGCGAAAAAAGTGATCCAGCTGCCGGTTTCCACCGGGGCAGTCACCAGACGATGCAGATTTTCAAATACGGTGACCGTTGTGCGACTGGCCCATTCCAACTGGAGTTCTCGAGTCCCATACCTATAGTAGAGGGTCATCATGGCCAGGATAGAGGCCACAAGGCTTGCCAGGATGGTAAAAAAGAGTCCTGAAAAGATGAGTAATCCAGGATTCTTGCCATGACTCAAGCTTCTGGCATGGAGGAGTGAGGGCATGAGAGATTCCCGCAGATCAACAAAGAGTACCTTTTGGCTCATTCCCGCAAGCATTCCATTTATGCCACTGAAAAGTTTTGTGCCACTGATGGCTATCAGGCCATCCATTGGTGCAGCTGTGAGGGTAAAATATGCAAGCCCCCCCTGGCAGATGATTCTGGTAGCAACCAGCATTATCATAAATACTGCACTAAAGTAAAGTGTGGCGGTGACAAGGCTCATACCGAGTGATACGGCCCAGTATAAGATTGCCACAAAGCAAAATACTGCCCCCCAGAAGGAATAGCGTACATCGAACCATTCGGTGCGGGATTTGTTCGGTTTTACAAGAAAGAGCGACTCCTTGGTTACCTCGATCAAGTGTGTTCTTGCCAGCCAGATAAGAAAAAGAAAGAAGATGCCATAGGCTCCTATCATCTGCGTTTCTTCCGGTCTTGCCAGGGTTGGACCAAAGGTGATACCAAGCTCCGAGGCGGGGATGGTGTAGCCAAAGAGTCCAAGGATACCGAAAAAGAGGCCACCAAGAATGAAAAAGAACCAGAAACTAAAGGAGATCTGTCTCGACGTCAAAAATGCAAAGCCGATAAAGGCGGGATAGATATAGATTTTCATCTTCTGGAATCCGGAAAAAAGACCATGATCCGGAAAATATGGTCCGGCAAGAATGAGGGTGGAGAGTTGCGGGACTGAAGGATAGTAAAAATTGAGTCCGTTCAGCAGGTGGAGACAGATTGGAATGAGAAGGCCCCCCAACAGGTAGGGGTTAGCAAAAAAGCTACCGACTGTTCCCTTATCCAGTGCACTGCTTAGCATTTCCGGAACTCGCAGCAGAGGAAAGTTTATTCGTTCATTGTGGATCCACTGGCGGGAAAGGATATTGATAATAAAGAGCATAAATCCGTAGGAGAGCAGGATAAAACTCCCCCAGAGTAGCATTGGACTGAGCCATGCCTGCCAGGGGATAGCTGAGGCCACTTCCAGCCAGTTCATACTGCGTCCGCCTGGAATCCCGGTGTAGAGCATTTCAATGGCCTGGGGATCCGTGGGGGTAATGCCCTGTGGCAGAAGAGAACAAAGAGTCTCCTCCCATTGATTTGCAACGGTTGCGTAATGAATGGGAGTTGTCAGATTAAGGAGCAGAGTTCTGGCCATCCCGGTGTAGGCAATTCCCGATCCGATAACCATCTCAATCCAGATGATAAGGAGCTCACCTCCACTGAATAGCAGTGACTTACTACGAAAAATCTTGGCGGTGAGAGCCGTCAAGATAACGAGCAGGATAAAAATGAAAAAGGGGGCCAGAGGAAAATGGCCACCACCAAGGGGGGTGGCCTGCTGATACACATTGTTAAACGGGGTGAAAAGGCAAATGGTAACGGCCAGAATCATGCCAAGCACTATGGCACGTGGTCGAATAACAGAAGCAGTCCTTTGTTGTTCAGGCATCTCCACTCTCCTCTGCAACCTGGCTTTGGGCAATGATTTTCTGAAACTGCGAAGCAAAATGAGTGTGACTGGCATCATCGATGGAGCGCCACACCAGAAGTTGTTTCCGTAGGTCATGGAGAAAGGAGGTGTTTATTCTTTCCCAGGCCGATTCTTCTCCCGAGCGTCGCTCAATGGTGACTTTGATTTCCAGGTAGTTGGGGTTGTCTTCAACCGGGCAGAATTGAACATCCACCCATTGCATGATACCAAAGTCAAATGGTGCCAGCCACACCTTTGAACGGATGTAGGTGCAGTGCATGGTGTGTGGGTGTTCTGTGTTTGCAATGAGAGCCCTCATTTCGTCGATGTTACAGCAACTGGACACCAGATCCACCGGACCGGTTGAAAAGAGTCCGTGGGACACCTCCTGGTGTGAGGTAAAATAACTGAAAATAAATCCGCCAATTGAGTCATGTTCATCGTACTTCATGAAAAATGGAAGGGTAATACTGATACGGTTGTCAATAGCACGTGGAAGACTGAAGTTTGCGTTAACATCGGGGATTGCAATTTTTGCAGCTACACGGGAGGGGTAAATAACCGAGAGAAGCACCACTCCGATAACAAGTACCATGGCCGCAACTCCAGCCATGGAGGAATAATTAACGGTGAGTCCTGCCCAGAGACTGGTTCCGGCAAAGAGAAAGGAAGAAACTTGGGCAAGCAGATAGCCCAGTACAACCGATATTACCGCAAGAGCCAGGGCTTCTGCAATAAAGAGAAAAGAGACATGCGATGGGGCCAGTCCCACGGAAGTGTAGATTGCAATCTCATTTTTTCGTTCGTACACTGAACTGATCATGGTGTTCAGTACAATAAATATGGAGATAAGAAGCGGTATAATAATATTGGGAACACCGCTGTACTGTATGGAATCGCTCTGGTTGTAGAGCCAGACGCCATCACTCTCTCCTGCAAAGATGGCCATGGAAAAACGGTCAACAAGTCCCTCTGCCGTTTCACCGATGGATGCCTTACCCTGAGGAAGTACTGCAATGTTTTTGAGCTTGCCACCAATGGTGAGAAGGGTGGAGGCGGGGATAATGGCCACCTGCGATGCAGGAATGTGCTGGTATCTGCTTTGGAAGGAGCGGATATCATCTCCAGATTCCATGGCTTCCTGTTCGACCTCGCTGATTTCAGATCCTGCTTCTTGCGGAAAGGTGACAGGGGTCAGAGGTTCACCATCAAGATCCAGAGCCTTATCAAATTTTGCTCCGTCAAAAGTTCCGATTACCGTAAAGCTATGGCCCCAGACCTGAATTGTTTCTGTGCCATCTGTTGCAACTCCAAGGGCGCGTGCCATATTCTGATCAAGGATGATGGAAGTACGGTCGTCACTGCTAAACCATCTTCCGGAGCTTAGCAGTTTATCTAGTCCTGTGACTTCTGCTTCCGACGGAGAGAGCCCGATGAGGCCCTGAAGCTCTGCGCTGTTTTGTCCATATTGCAGAGGAACATGCACCGCCTGGGTGGGATCCTGAGCTTCGAGCCAGATACGGGGGGCGATTCCCTGTGCATCCTTGAATCCATCAACCAGGTTACCCACAGCTTCTACGGGGAGAGATCGCCAGTCGACACGTTTTAAGAGTAGTCCCTGGTAAGGCGCGGTATCATTGAAAAAAAGCCTGCTCTGTCGTTCCCCTGATTTCACCGTGGTAAAACTCATAATGGTAAAGGTGAGAATGATCAGGGTCAGACAGGTCAGCATGGTACGGATTCTCCTGCGCCTGAGATTGGAAACACCGAGAAAAAATGCCGCAGTAAAGGCCTTCCAGTGACTGATTTCAGATGCTCGTCTGTGGCTGGCACGTCGCTGCAGGAGAATCATCTCTTCTTCAAATCTGAAGAAGATAATGAGGCTCACCATCAGGGACAAGCCGAGGATAAAGAAAGCGAGGATAATTACGGTGGGACTGTATGCAAGCTGAAATGCAGGATGGACTTGATAAATAATAATAATCAGGGCGAGCAAAATGGAACAGAAGGCAACGATCCGCTTATAGATATTTGCATAATTAAAGAGAAACCTCTCCATGCAGAAGGCAAAGGGAACGAAGAGTGCAATATAGAAAAGGACACCAAAGAGTACATCTTTCTGGGTTTTTTCAACCTGCACATAGACACGGTTTGCTAGTGCCATGGACTCGGATGCGGCACTGCTGAAGGTAGCGTAGTCAAATTCGTTGAGACTTTTTTCCGCTTTTGTCAGTGCGCTGAGTCCGCGCTCTTCAAGTTGACTGATCTTGTCATCAAAAATACCATGGCTTTCAAGGTTCTTAATACGTGGTGAGAGAAGGGTCCAGATATCTGAGGCGGCCCTGTATACGGTGTTATTGATGGCGTTAAATTGAACCACCGGATAGCCAAAGCCCATTGATTTATCCAGGCTGCCATTGGTGAGGATCATCTTCCGGGTCAGAACATTGTCTGAAAGAATGGCTTTTAACCAGGTTCCCGGTTCCGTGTAGATGGATGCCATGGTGGAATTGCGTGTGTCGATACGGCTGTACCAGTAATGGGCAGGTGGTGCGTCACGTCGCCCATCGAGCAGTTCAATTTTGGTGAGATAGTTAAAATTCCGCGGTTCCAGGAGTCCAAAGATTGTTGTTTCTTTGCAGCTGAAGAGGATAAGGTCGGTTTTTGCCTCGAGTCTGCGGATTTTCAAACGGTAATTGCTTTTGCCAGTGGCCTTTTTATCAATGGCCCAGATAACTTCACCGCTTTTCTTATCAAAGCGGTAGCCCTCAATGATAAGCTTGTCGAGAACGTGTTTTTTATCGGCGATACCCTTGATGCGGAAGGTTCCAGAGGAATCCACCATGCTATAATGCTTTTGTGATCCCTGATAGGCGAGCAGTACAGTTTTTGTGGCTGGATAATCGGCGAAAAGTTCACCCTGGAGAAGAAGGTTTGCCCGTCCGGTCACCGTTGCAAAGCCATTCTGTGGAAGTTTTCCAGATTGCAGAGGGGCAGTTCCGGCCATGGCCTCAACCATATCGGTGACCAGTTGCACCTGGTTTTCAAGTGTTTCCCAGTTGATATTTTCAGGAGTGTCCCAGGGGGTTCCCCACAATTCTCTGGCATCTCCTGTACTCACCAGGCTGATGCCTAAGAAGCCGGCGAGGGATGCGACTTCACCGCCAAGGGCCGGTTTGTCAAGAAACCAGGAATCCCAGGAACGAAGACGGCTGGGACGAAGAGTGTTGACATAGGAAGTGTTGCTGTGGCTCCCGGATGCCGTTGCATCAAGCAGGTCTGCCACGACCGAGAATATTCCGGTTCGATTCACTCTGGCTTTCAAATTATACAAAAAACCCTGGTGAAAGGCACCCAGGCCATTGCCGTGGCTGGAGAGATGCAGTGATACAAAGGCTGCTATTTCATAGTCCGCCAAGAGGTTTCTGAATGAATAGGCACTTTGTAAACAGGACTTATGTGTATTGAGTTCCTTTCTGCGCTCCTCCATAATGGCCATGGTTGCAGGAATAGCTTTTTTAAAAAGCTCAGCTTCTTCTGTTCCCATATCATGGAAGCTGTTGCGCCAGCTCAGGCGCCGAAAAAGTAATCGTCTCTTCGAGAGTGTTTTGATTGTTTCATCGGTTGTCAAATCCTTATCCTGGATCAGGCGAAGACGGTTGAGCTCTCGTGAGATAGCATCAACAGAGAGCTTGAGATGGTCATCAATGGCAAGAGTGATGATAGCACCACGTTCAGGATTCTCGTCTAAGGGAAAATCAAGGTTCCTGAGGATTTTTATGTAGTCTTTTATATTTGAGAGCTCTGTTTTAAGCTGTTTTTTCTGTGTTCTGAGGAGTCTTGATTTGGAGCTGATACTCCATAGAAGTTCCCGCATTCCAGCCAGTGACTCATTATGACCACTGGTGGCAACAAGCAGTACCGAGCGTGCCGGAGGATTTTCTTGCAGTCGTTGTGCAGTCTGAAGGAGGGTTGCAATCGAGCTTACCTCATCCGCTCCCGGTGCTCTTCCTGCAACATATCCTGAACTGTCATAAAAGCCTTCGATTACCAGAAGTTCATTTTTTAACTCAGGATCAGATCCTGGAATCAGGCCATAGATCGTTTCAGATACAGTTTCCTCCCAATACGCATTGGCTGTGAGATTTGCAGTTGCCGCAATAAGCCCAGGTGCATCAAAAGAAAAATTCTTAAAATGCTTCCTGATTTCATCGATCTCCATCCAGAAGCAGGGCAGCTGAATGGGGGTGAGTTCTTCCTTTTCTTTGAAGATATACTTGGAGAGTTTAGGCGATGAATTGAGATAGATTATGGCCTGCGCACCGAGGGATGCAAGCTGTTGCCAATTTTGACCTGAATCAGCATCGAGAACAATAATAGCATTTTTTATTGGCATCCCCTTCATATCAGACCAGTTACCGGCACTTACGTAGTAGAGGGGACCGGTAAGTGCACCCTTGGTGGCTTCGGGTGTGACAGCGTTGTAGCGAATGGCGTCCAGTTCGATTGTTTGGTCGCCAACCTGCAGGCTTGCGCCTTTTATTTTCCGGACGGGGAGAAGGAAACGGTAGGTTTCCGGTTCTATTCCTGAGGCTTCAAACTGTTCTTTGATAAAGGTAGCCGCTGCCTTAGATTCATTACTTCCTGTGGTTCGTTCTGCTCCACTGCTGAGTTGTGTGATCTGTTCCTGTAAAGAGAGTGGTTCCGATGCAAACGACGGCGAAATCCAGCAGAATATGATGAAAAAAATGGTGCTAAAAAATGTGGAGTATCGGAGGGAGGTCATGGCGATTAGCTGCTCATTCCTCCGGTGTTGATTTCCAGTTCATCACGCTCCTGAATTTTATCCACCCGACCATCACGAATCCAGATAACCTGATCCGAGACGTTGAGCATCTTGTAATCGTGGGTGGCTGAGATTACTGTGACTTCCTGTTCGTCACTCATATCTTTTAAAAGTGAGATGATTTCCTCACCGGTTTGCAGATCCAGATTTCCAGTGGGTTCATCGGCCAGGATAATAGCTGGGCTATTGGCAAGGGCTCTGGCCACTGCGACACGCTGTTGCTGACCACCGGAGAGTTCGGCCGGTTTGTGGCCGTGCCTGCCTTCAAGACCTACTTGCTCCAAAAGTTTCATGCCGCGTTGTGTGGCGGCTTCATTTGGTGTTCCTGCAAAGGTCATGGGGAGAGTAACATTCTCAAGGGCGGTCATCACGGGAATCAGGTTAAACGTCTGAAAGATATATCCAATCTTACGACAACGCAACCAGGCGAGCTCATAGGCATCAAGTTGCGCAATATCAACCTCATCGATAAAGACTTTGCCTTTCGTCGGTTTATCAAGTCCTCCAATCATATTAAACAGGGTGGACTTTCCAGACCCTGAGGGCCCCATGATGGAGACATACTTTCCGGTGTCTATTTCAAGATCAATTCCCTTCAGGACCTCGACCACGATTTTACCAAGATCAAAATCTTTAGTAACATCTGTCACCCGAACAATCAGTTTTTTGTCAGTCATTTACTCACTCATTAAACCTTGTGCTATAAAGCGAATAGTGCACCTTCACCATGCTATTGAACGGCACAATATTTATCCGGAACCGGGGGACACGATCCCAATTCAAAAGACAAAGACGAATTGGGTCATGTCCCTAGTACACCATACAATTTAAAGTTTCGGATAAAGTCGCTTTAGCTTAATACG
>CAZIDU010000073.1:0-23649 GCA_964538055.1 uncultured Desulfocapsa sp.
CCTGGCTACATGTAAAATGGTTCCTGGAAGATACTTTTCAACACCCTTTATAAGTAGTTTTTTGAACATATAAATTCCTAAAAATTAAAATATAAAAATTCTGACACCTTATCTGCTTGAATCATTATATTTGTCAATTGTAATATTGATATTATTATAAAAAATGAAGTTATAAATAAAATCATATTTTTAGGGAGTTTTATTTGTATAATCTCATTACTATTTTTAACGAAAATTATAATAAGGAATATACAGATATAAAACAATTGTGTTGTGTCAAAATCTACTGGAATATCAATACTAAACATATTCCCTAAAACCTTAATAGCATCATCCCACTCTTTTGCTCTGAAAAACACCCAAGCAATATTGACAAAATTAAAAGTAATTAACCAAGCCAACCAAGTCCAAAGCTTAAATCCCAACTTACTCCAAGCCCTATGAATAACTAATGCTATACCATGTGAAAATCCCCAAAACACAAAAGTCCAACCAGCACCGTGCCAAATACCACCAATAATAAAAGTAGCTAAGAGATTGTTATAAGTCCTAAACTCTCCCTTTCTATTACCACCAAGAGGGATATATACATAATCCTTCAAGAACCTACTAAGCGTTATATGCCATCTTCCCCAAAAGTCTTGTATGTCAGTAGCTTTGTACGGACTATTGAAGTTGATAGGTATTCTTATATTAAACAGAAGTGCTAAACCAATAGCCATATCTGTATATCCACTAAAATCAAAATATAACTGAAAAGTATATGATAAGGATGTAGCCCAAGCCTCAAAAAGATTTAGTGTTGTAGCAGTATCAAACCCCGCAGTAGCCCAGACAGCAAAAGTGTCAGCGATAACAACTTTCTTAAATAAACCAATAGAGAATATGAAAAGCCCCATTGCTATGTTTCTATAATTCTTTACTTTGTTTCTTGTCTTGGCAAATTGCGGCATCATCTCTTTATGATGAACAATAGGACCTGCTATAAGTTGAGGAAAAAAGGTCACGAAAAGAGCATAGTTCAAGAAGTCATACTCTTTTGTTTCTTGTCTATAACTATCTACTAAATATGATATTTGTTGGAATGTGAAAAATGATATTGCTAATGGTAGTACTAAGTCTAATGTAGGGATATTACCATCACTTAGTAGATTTATATTTTCAATAAAGAAGTCGGTATATTTGAAATAGCCAAGTAATGCTATGTTTGAGATAATACCAAAGGTTAATATAGATTTTTTAGAGAACCTATGATGACCTTCTTCATTATTAAGACTATTACCGACCACATAATTAAAAAGTATTGATGCTAATATGATTGGTAGGTACGCTATGTTCCACCAACTGTAAAAGAACAGACTACCAAATACCAAAAAACCTTTTGATGCTTCTGTAAGTCTTTTATGATTTAAGTAGAAGTATATAAAAAATATTATTGGTAAGAAAGCAAATATAAACTCATAACTATTAAAGAGCAAATGTGTCTCCTGATGTATATTAGAACTTCCACTACATAAGTTAAATATGGGGGTGGGATTTTATGAAATTGTCTGGTATTACAACTTAAATTACTGGGAATTAACATTACTTGAAATTATTCCTATGTAATTCAGAATACCCTAAGATGACACGCTGTCTCGCAGGCCTCACGCAAACTAACCTCATATCTACTATTAATCAATCAGGACAATAGATTATGAGAAAATAGCATAGGGGCTCAAAGACCTCCCGCAACTTAAATCCCCTCTAAATTTAATAATTTAAAATCCGCAGGGTTTTAAAAAAAAATCACATCTACCTACGGCTTCAGTACTGGACAGAAACCTCCTAAATCAAAGACCCTCCCCCCAAGCTCCATATAAATCGACCCTCCTTTTCCAGTCACCAATTTTCACAGCACAACACTACGCTCCGCGTGGGATGGTGGGAATCATCCCAATAACCCTTTGCAAAGGAATTCACCATGTTCAAACTTATCGGCGTTCTTAACAACTGCCTCAGTGGCACGATCGTCAAGGCTGTAGCAGTAATAGATGTTAACCTGGATTCTTGCCTAACGCTCAGCAGGACGGGCAACAAGTACGCTCAGCAGGACGGGCAACAAGTACGCTCAGCAATTCGAGGCAGATGCAGATATCGAACTAGAGAAACAAAAAACCTTGTTAATCGAGGCAACCAGCTAATCAATAATCGTGGGACTCTGTAGCAAGAGTCCTACAACACACCTCAAAGATAGTAGATGGTGATTGTCTTGGCAGTGTGAAAGAAGTCGTTACAAGCTTGAATCCAAACCGATATTCTCCCGATATTCTGACTCAATATATCCCGAACCAAAAATAGAACTTCTTCAATAACGTAAAACTATATACTAATTCCCCGTTTCACCCCGATCTTGGCGATACCTCACCGAGGGTTTAACCTGGATTTAAAGTAGCTCCCCATACTACTAGCAGCGAGCATTCAACTGCAGCACAAGATTTACCTGTACCTGCTACGCGGGCGACGATCAACAAGCACAAGCCTAACCAAGTTTGGTGCACTGATATTACATACATTCCCATGCGACGTGGCTTTCTTTTATCTGATGGCCATTATGGTCTGGGCCACTCGCAAGGTTCTATCCTGGCGGCTATCAAATACTATGGATGCCGAAATCGTCATACTGCCCACAAGGGCCTTACTGAGGCGCGGCAGCATTCGTATCTTCTTTTCCTCTTAAGCAACTCGTTTCAAATGATCTTTTTTACACGTCAGCCCTAATAAACATCCGGACAGACAGGGACACCCCTTAAGGGTGTGTCCCTGTCTGTCCGGATGTTTATTAGGACAAGTACGGACATGTCCTAAATTGTCCGTGTCTGTCCCATTGTTAAATTAAGGGATCAAGCAATACTGTAAACACCATCTTTGATAGCAACCAGGCCATGGTCTACGAGGTGTTGTTTCGCGCGATCAAAGGCCTTCCTTTGGGAATCAGGATTATCTGATGATGAAATGTCCAGTGAGTATGCTTTAGCTTTCCATGCCGTCTCTGAAGCATCACCTTCAACAATAACAGTTCTTAGAGCATCAAGGGTAATACGTTGAGCCTTCGGCATCTGTTTATCTTTTGTGGGGCTTTCGTCGGATTCGACTAGAACCAGAGATGTTACAGGTTTCTTATCCTCATCAACAATCCCAAGATCAACGACAATGGGTTTAAATGTTATTGGTGCAGGAGATTCATGATCCTTAGTTTTTGTGCTGGTCAGAGTGACTGCTTTGTCACCCAAGTTGGAAATCAGGGGACACAATACCGATTAACACAATAGCCGCATTGGAAATACGTATTATGTCCCCTGATTTCTAACGATGGAATCCTGAAGGACGGGGATAGTATTGTCGCCGGGAACGATATCCATATTTTGCTCATACACTTCTGTTTCCACCTCCATCATGCCGAGAATGGTGTGGAAGAGATTGTCCTGTGAATAGCGCAGGGAGGCCCTCTGCCGGAGTAGGTCCACGTCTGCATCAAAATGCTCTCCGAGCCAAAAGAGGGCGGCAACATGCTTTTGGGCCTCCGGTGCCATGGCATAGGGCAGGCCGTGCAAGTAGACGCCATACTCGCCAAGGGATTCGCCGTGATCACTCAGGTAGACCATGGCGGTTTCAAAGCTGTTGTCATTTTCCTTGAGCAGGGTGATGACCTCTGACAGGAAGTAATCTGTGTAGAGGATAGCGTTGTCGTAGGCATTGACAATTTCTTCGTTGGTACATTCGTCAAACTGGTTTGTTCGGCAGACCGGTGTAAATTTTTCAAAAGCCTCGGGATAGCGCTTGTAATAGGCCGGGCCATGATTGCCCATCTGATGGAGGACAATCATAATGTCACCCTCCTCTTGGCCGTCTATGTATTCCTGCAGTCCCACCAGCATACCTTCGTCCCGGCACTCGCTGTCGCAGACCGGATTGACATTCGGCTTCTGGTAGTCCTGGTATGCCACCCTGAGCGCCACCCCTTTTGAGTCCGAATTGTTGTCCCGCCACAGTACATTGATTTCTGCATGTTGCAGGACGTCGAGCAGGTTTTCTGTGGACTCCGCCTTACGGTTGCTGTACTGGTCTCTGCCGTAGATGGAAAACATACAGGGGACGGAATGGGCGGTGGAAGTGCCGCATGAGTACATGGCCGACATGGAGATGACATCTTCCCTGGCAAGCAGCGGATTGGTCTCACGGGGATAGCCATTGAGGGAGAAATGGTCGGCCCGGGCCGCTTCCCCAACCACCAGGATGATCAACTGACGATCGGCATTACCCTCAGGTGCCCTGGCGTCCTCACCCAAAGAGGCGACAACCACCGTGCCAGTGTTGAGATTCTCGCTGATATATTTCCCGGCTGAATAGATCGAGTAGGTGGGGTTTGTGTAGTAGCGTAATGGTTTATGCTCCCGGAAAAAAGAAGTGTAGAACTTGCTAAAGCAGAGGACCATGGCAAAAACGACGACCACACAGGCCCCCCCGACCTTCATCCTGGCGATGAGTGATCGACGCCAGGAAACCCTTTCGATGTCGGCTGTGAAAATGAACATTGTAGGCAGTAGTCCGAAGAGGAAGAGGGAGACTATGAGCTTGAGGCTTAGGAGTTCTGATGACTCCCCAATATCTGTCTGCAGGATGTTGTCGATCATTGTGGCATCGATCACCACGTTGTAATTGTTCATGAAGTAACCAGCAAAGGCGGCGGCGAACAACAGAGTGATCAGGATCAGTTTGAGGGTATACCTGGAAGTGATAAGGGTGAGAAAGAGTGTGATGACGCAGGTAAGACCGACGGCAAGCGAGGCCAGAAAACCGATATTCTTCACAGAGAGGGGATAGACCGCAAGGACGTGTCGGAAAAACGCCAGGTTGTCAAAGGCGACGAAAAAAAATGAGGCCAGAAGGATGAGTTTTGTCTGGGTGAGTTTCATAGTGCAACCGTGATGTTGTGGCATTTTGTCAATATAGACCCGTGGTTTTTCGTATTTGTCAAGATCCTAAGTTTGCGCCATAATTCTTTTTCCATTTTAGGGTTTGGAGGGCTGTTTTAGCCATGTCAGTAAACTTATTTGACACACCACCTAAAAGAGGGTTCCCTCAGAAGCAGTTGATGGATGCTCTGTCGCAAATGTGTTACCGTCCTATTGCATTTCTTACCAGAGATAGATGAAGAAATGATGAAGAACAGGATGGCCTTTCTAATTCTCAACCCTTCATCTTTTCTTCATCATTGATTGATATATTGTTTGAGATTGGCTGCCCCACCGGTTACGATCTTTTCAGGAGACATAAACAAAAAACACGAGAGAAAACGAAGTGCGAATCCTTATTGTTGATGATGAACCGGAACTCGTTAGAAAACTCCAAAACATATTGGAAAAACTAGGGTATACGATAGATACGGCCTTTGATGGCGAAGAGGCCGTAGAGAGGATTTACACAGACCACTATGACCTTATTCTACTGGATATCATGCTGCCCAAAAAAAACGGCTTTGGTGTCCTGCTTGAGTTACGAAATGAACAAAAAAATACCCCTGTGCTGATGTTAACTGCTAAGGGAGGGGTTGATGATCGGGTAAAAGGGCTTGACTTGGGAGCAGACGATTATCTTGCCAAGCCTTTCTCCACGGACGAACTGCTGGCACGCATCCGAGCCCTTCTACGTCGCAGTAGTGGCCTTGTATCGCCATTGCTGGAGATATCTAACCTCAGTCTGAACCCTGCAACGAGAGAAGCTTTTATCGATGAGCGGCCTCTTGCGCTCACGACCAAAGAATTTTCTATTCTTGAATTCCTGCTCTACAATAAAAACCGGGTAATATCTCGATTTTCCATGGCAGAGCATATATGGGGGGATGAGTTTGACCCTTTTATTATGTCCAATAATATCGACGTTCACATAAAAAACATGCGTCAGAAAATTGGTCATGGAGGAGACAAAATCATTCGCACGGTTCGTGGTGCCGGCTATATGATTAAAGATGAAAAAAAATGAGAATTCGTTATCAAATAACCCTGTGGATTACTCTTGCAGGAGTTTTTGCCAGTCTTATCTTATCACTAGTCATCTTCTTTGAGTTAATAGAGGAGTCGCATGAGCTCCTTGATCAGGAGTTGGAGGCAAATGCAAGGTCCCTGGCAAAGAACTTCGAGTTCCTAGCCGAAGGTCCATCTACTCAAATATCTGCTGTTAAGTATTTTACTCCCTACTGGGTGAGAATTACCGACGGAAAGTATCGGGTTCTTTATGAATCAGAAACAGTGGAAAAGGTAGACCTCCCACTGAAAGAAACAACAGTAATATATTCAGTACCTACGAACATTCCTTTAAATCGGCTCTTTTCAACCCTTGAAGAGGATGAGGATGAATTGGCTACTTTTCGGGTATTCATTTATAGCTTTTCTTTTTCAGGCCAAGAGTATCAGTTACAAATTGCCAGGCCAATCGAGAATAGAACCCATGAGATTATTGAGTTATCCGGTATAATTGGAGGCGGATTGGCAATATCAGCCCTGATTCTTATCTTGATCAGTTACCATGTTTCAGGACGTATTCTTCACCCAATAAAAAAAATCAACTTTATCGCTAGTGAATTCAGCGAGAGAACACTGGATAAAAGGGTACCTCTTGGTGAGCAAAAAGATGAAATCTACGAACTTTCATCATCACTTAATTCGATGTTTGACAGGTTGCAATTTTCGTTTCTCCGGCAAAAAGAATTTATAGCAAATGCCTCGCATGAGCTGAAAACCCCAATTACACTATTACGACTTTCTCTTGCAGAACTCCTCCAAGAGGAGGAAACGTCTCCTTCTCAAATAGAAAAATTGGAAAAACTAAATGAAACAGTGCTTCGCATAGAGCGATTGGTAAAGAGCCTGCTCTCCCTCTCATCACTGGAATTATCTGATACATTGTCACCAGAAGAGTTCGTCCTCAACGAACTTACCGATTCACTCATTGAGGAATTCCATCCTCTCGTGACAGCACAGAATATTCAGTTTATTTCCGATATCGATGACCAGATTACTGTAAAGGCAGATAGAGAACAGATGAAACGGGTTTTTATCAACCTTTTTGAAAATGCCATCAAGTATAATCAAGATGACGGCGAAATCAGACTACAGATGTGGAGTGACAAGCAAAACGGAACCGTTATTATCGACTTGTTTAATACGGGGCACGGTGTACCCATTGAATACTATGAACGGGTCTTTGAGCAGTTCTACAGGGTGGAAAAGTCCCGATCGACAGCCCTTGGTGGGGTTGGTCTTGGTCTGACAATAACGAAAAAAATAATCGAATTACATAACGGTACCATATCACTCAACGGCAAACTCGGAAGCTGGGTTCAATTTCATATAACTCTTCCCATCCTGATGTGCTGATAAGTCTCAGGGAAATCTTTTGAAAGGAGGGGAATTCAGCAGGATTCAGGGAGGATTCAGGGGACACGATACCGTTTAAGTGGGGAAAAGCAGTATTCCCCTGAATTCTCTGGGGGGAAATCTCGTTGCTCATGTTATTTTTTTAACCCTTAACCCATCTGCTTAATATGGCCTGTTGCGATCATGACTACGGGATAGTATGGTTAGGGTAAAGAGCGAGACAAACTTATAAACGTAACTTCAGAAGCCCCTTATCTTCGTCCATTTTTGCCTGCTTACATATAACTTCATATGCTGCGCAGGCTAGGTAAGCGAAAACTCCGAAATTAACGAATATGAGGCACTTCTGAACAGTGACATCTTGGAAGTCAGGGTAAACGTACTCTGCTGGATTCATCCGGTAGAGAGCTAATTTAATAAGCCCTGCAAGAAGATGATTACGCCAAATATCTTGTTGCATCCGCTGGCGGCATAAAGCGATCTACCTTTTTCGATACAGTTAATGACCGTGGGGTAGAACAGCTTCTCCATGTATTCACAGAACTGCAGAAGCAGGTTCCTGGCACCTTACCGTCACAATATTCCGAGCTGGGTGATCTTTTGCTATTGATGGATCTCTTATTGATTCTGTCTTTTCAATGCATTGGGCAGAATATCGAACCAATTCCAAAAAAGCAAAACTCCATCTTGGCTTTGATCTAAACCATGGCGTTCCACATAAACTGTTTCCGACAGAAGGGAATGGAGCTGAAAAACCTTTTGTCAGTAAAATTATCGACTCCGGCCAGATAGGTGTGCTGGATACAGGATACCAGGCACATCACCTGTTTGATCAATGGCAGCAGGATGATTGTCATTTTGTTTGCCGCATAAAAGAGAGCACAAAGAAAACGATCCTCAAAGAACTTCCCTTACAGGAAAACTCCCATGTATTCTTTGATGCTAAAGTTTTATTGGGTACCCCACACATTAATCAAACCAAAGAGCCTTTGCGTCTTGTTGGCTATGCTGTAGAAGGAAATTACTACTGGGTTGCCACAGATCGCTTTGATTTATCAGCAGAACAGATAGCATTGATTCACAAACTCCGCTGGGATATTGAAAGTTTCTTTGCATGGTGGAAGCGTCACCTCAAAGTTTATCATCTATTTGCCAGAAGCGAAAATGGCATGATGGCTCAAATATTATATGGGCTAATTACATACCTTCTTTTGGCTATTTACTGCCATGAAGAACATGGTGAAAATATTTTCGGGAGGAAGAATAACACAGAGGCTGTTCTTGAACAGCTCGTCCTGAAATCTCATTGGCGGACAATGACCTTTACAGAACATTTTTAATATCCGCCCCCCTGAATGGGGGAGGGGCAAGATGATGGATATGGTGTATTGTTTTAATATTTATTCCAAAAACGGGAAATGAAAGTATTATGAACAGAAAAGATTTATCCCTTGCACTCCTGGTAGTAGCACTATGGGGAGCAAATTTCACAGTGGTAAAGCTTGGTCTTGATGGTGTCCCTCCAATGCTGCTGGCAGCACTGCGTTTTGTTTTTGCTGTATTCCCCGCTATCTTTTTTGTTCCTCGCCCCACAGTGCGGCCAATTTACTGGGTTTCGTACGGACTCTTGACGGGCGTCGGCATGTATGGTGCTCTTTTTTATGCAATGACCGTGGGTATGCCTGCCGGAGTTGCCTCTGTTGTTTTACAGTCACAGGCATTTTTTACCCTGTTCCTTGCAAGCCTGTTTTTGAAAGAGTCTTTTTCAACAACTCATATGGCAGGCCTTATTATTGCCGCAACCGGTCTCTATTTCGTTGGTTGTGACAATACAGAATCTTCGGTTCCAGCAATTCCTCCTGCTGCATTTTTGTTGACCATTGCCGGTGCCGTATTCTGGGGCATGTCCAATATTCTTGTGCGCAAGGCAGCGGCTTCTGCTGCTGCTCATGGTGAGCGGTTAAACATCATGAGTCTTATTGTCTGGTCCAGCCTTATTCCACCCGTGCCACTTTTGCTGCTCGCTGTTTTGCTGGATACACCGCAAACCATTAGCAGTGCTATTTTTTCTATGAACAGCCTGTCGATATTTTCCGTCCTTTATCTGGCTTACGGAGCTACGCTGTTTGGTTTTGGTATCTGGAGTACGTTACTGGCAAGACATCCGGCAAATAGAGTTGCCCCACTTTCACTGCTTGTTCCCGTTTTTGGCTTGCTCACGGCCAGGATTGTTCTGGGTGAGCAGCTTACAATATCGCAGTGGAACGGTTGTTTTCTGGTCATTGTTGGGTTACTTTTTTTAACATTCGGACAATTGCTTTTTAAGCGTCCGGGATTACAGGATCAGCGATAAAAATATTACAGTTGGAGAAAAAGAATGATTGAGCAATCCGATTCAATTCTTTTAACGGAGAATAAAGACAATATCACCTATCTCACTCTGAATCGACCATCAGTGTTGAACGCTCTGAACCGTTCATTACTTCTGGAGATTAAAGATGAACTGGAAAAGATCAAAGAGGATCCCGATGTCCAGGCCGTAGTCATTAGCGGTGCCGGTGACAGAGCCTTTTCAGCCGGGGCGGACATAGAGTATCTGAATCGGGCTTCTCCTCTGCAGGTGCGAGAACTTGCAAGACTGGCCGTTTCCGTAACCCGGCTCATTGAAAATCTGGGAAAGATCTCCATTGCCTTAATAAACGGATTTGCCTTGGGTGGAGGCCTGGAACTGGCGGAATCCTGCATGATGAGGGTTGCGGTTAGTTCTGCAAAACTTGGTCACCCTGAAGTTCGAATTGGCGCAGTTGCAGGCTGGGGTGGGACAACACGTCTTCCTCGTCTTATCGGAAAAAGTCGTGCTGTGGAGTTATTGCTTACAGGGAAAATGATTGATGCGGGTGAAGCCTTGCAACTGGGGCTGGTCAACCGTGTTGTGGAGCCGGAGCATTTGCAGATTGAAGGAGACAAGTTGCTCCAAGAGGTTTTACGGAATGCACCCATTGCCACGAATCTTACCTGGGATGCTGTCCACAGAGGTTTGGATCTGCCCATTGATGAGTCGGCCAGATTGGGGGCGGATTATTTCGGATTGGTTGCTTCAACTGAAGATTTCAGAAGTGGCACGAACGGATTTTTGAAGAAAGAAGCAGTGAAATTTCAGGGGAAATAATAATTATAACGGAATGCGTTCTTGAGGAAAAGCTATGGTTACTTGCTATTTACGCTATGTGATTGACCCGTATAAGGTTAATGAATTTGAAGAATATACCAGGCTGTGGATTCCCTTGGTCAACAAGCTGGGCGGAACGCATCATGGTTATTTTTTACCACATGAGGGGGCAAATAATATTGCAATTGCCCTTTTCAGTTTTCCGAGTTTGGCAGATTATGAAGTGTATAGGGGGAAGATGTCTGAAGATTCTGATTGCCAGGCAGCCTTTAAATATGCTGAGGAGACACGGTGTATCGTGAGTTATGAACGGAGTTTTATGAAGCCTGTTTTTGTACAATGCTAAATCCAAAAAAATTACGATAGAATATGAAAAATATAGGAATACTCGGCGGCCTTGGGCCGGAATCAACAGTTGATTATTACAAAGAAATAATCGCCGCTTTTAATCATCAATACCGTGATCTGGCATACCCGGATATCATTGTCTATAGCGCTAATATTAATGCGTTCATGAAGCTTGTTGAGCGTGAAGATTGGCTGGCGATGACTGAATGGCTATTAGATAAAATTGAAATCCTTCACCGTGCAGGTGCTGACTTTGCAGCAATTGCATCCAATACACCACATGTTGTGTTCGATGAAGTTAACGCAAAAGCACCATTGCCACTGTTAAGTATTGTTGAAGAAACGTGCAATAAGGCACAGGAGATGGGCTTAAAAAAAACGGGTTTGCTGGGTACCAGGCTAACCATGAAAGCAGCGTTTTATAAAAAGCCGTTTATTGCCAGTGGAATCTCAGTTGTCGTCCCCACGGAAGACGAGCAGAAGCTTATTCATCAAAAATTGTTTTCTGAGATTGAACTGGGAATCTTCAAAGATTCTACACGTAAGAAGTTGCTGGCAGTCATAAAGAGAATGGCAGATGAGGACCAGATAGATTCTGTGGTGCTGGGATGTACCGAGTTGCCATTGATATTAACGGAAAGTATAGATGATATTCCATTTCTCAATACAACATCAATCCATTGTGAAAGTATTGTAAGGTGCAGTGTCGAGAGGTGATTTGAATATCCTAGCCTCTACACACTTTCTGTTGCTTCCATATGGTAAAAATGAGTCTCAAACAATTCCAGAAACACCAATCCCTTCCTTTTGCAGAATGTCGCCATACTGTAAACAGTGGTAGGCATTACAAGCCCCATATGCACAAGACTTTTAGTGTTGGAGCCATAGATCGCGGTGAAGTGATCTATCAGGTTGGTAAGCAGACTGCCCGCCTACGACCTGGGAGTCTGGCACTTATCAATCCTGAAATCCTTCATTCCTGTAATCCCAGCGAATCCTGTGAACGTAGTTATTATATGCTCTATCTCGATGTTGACTGGTGCCTTCAGGTTCAGCAATCCTTGTGGCAGCTGCGGTCATTTCGGGGGGTAAACCAAATGTTATTGGAAGACAACCTCGTTTATGAACAGTACATAGCCACCATGAAATCATTAATGGATGTCGAAGGTGAGTTGCTGAGAAAGGAGCAGATGCTGGTTGAGCTAAGCCGCAGCATATTTTTACGGTGCTGTGAGCCTGGAACCAGAATAAATGAATCCTCCTTGCATGTCGAAAGCCTGAAACTGCAATTGGGCAAGAATTTAGAGAAAGATATTGCCTTGGGAGAATTGGCCGCAGACCTTCAGGTGAACCCTTACACGTTACTCAGGAATTTTAAGACAGCCACAGGCATAACACCCCACGCATATCGTTTAAACTGTAGAATCGAACTCGCCAGGAAGCTCTTACAGGAAGGTGAGGACTTAGCGCAGGTTGCCCTAGAATGCGGTTTTTTCGACCAAAGCCATTTTCATCGTCATTTTAAGGCAATGACAACGGTAACCCCCAGAGAATACCAAGTCAATTTTATACAATAATTCTCTTTTTAAAGAGTCTATGCTTTTCCAAAAAAAGGAGAAGTATGGAATTTTTATTGATTGCCTCAGCACATTTTATGGCTCTTTTGAGTCCCGGCCCTGATTTCTTTCTCATCCTGCAGACTTCCCTGCGTATGCCACTGCGATATGCTTTTGCGGTTTGTCTGGGGATAGCCACAGCAAATGGTTTATATCTGGTTATTGCTGTTGCCGGCCTTGAAGCGGTAAGAGAAATGACAAGTCTGATGCTTGTTCTAAAGTATCTTGGCGGGGCTTATCTTCTCTATATTGGCATTCTGCTTTTACTTGCTCCTGTACATTCACTTGAAAATCAAACTGATGTAAGTAGTGTCCATGTGAAAAGCATACGTCGGCAGTTTGTCATGGGTTATATGTCAGCGATTCTCAACCCGAAGAATGCAATATTTTATCTCTCTTTATTCACGGTAATGGTCTCATCTGAAACTCCTTTTGTCGTACGTGCTTTGTATGGTTTATGGATGGCAGGGGTTGTTCTGGCATGGGATATGGGAATAGCGGGACTTCTTGGTAATAAAAAAAATAAAAAAAGGCTTAGTGGGTGGATTTTCAGGATTGAAAAAATATCAGGTGCTATGCTCGCTTTTTTTGGTGTTTTGCTAACGTTTCAATAGTCAGATTGACGATTGGGGATTAAGGGGAAACGATACCATTTAAGTGGGGAGACAGTATCGTGTCCCCTGAATTCCACAGAATAATTTACAGGCTCTTCCAAGGGCATGGCTTGTGTAGACAGCGAAGTTTTTGTAATTTTGCATTAGCCCTTGACGAAAAGAATACTCCAATTGCTTTTTCCGCCAAGTGTGAGAGAATACCTCCGCCCTGTCTCCCAATATTTTATGTAATTTAGAGACAACACCATGTGTGTCAATTAACGTTCCATATACGTCAAAAGCAATTGTTATTGGCATTATGTTCTCCTGTACTTGAATATGAGCCTGAGGCGGCAAATTGTTATGGCTGGGATTTATTGTTTTAACTTGTTAGCAATGTTCTTACCTAATTTAATAGCAGCTTCAACCGCCTCTGGCTGTTCTTCAAATGCCCTCACTTCTACAGAAGAAACGGATGCTTTAGGGCCATGTAACATTTTAACGCCGGACATTTTACATTCATCACCATGACCACATTTAATACATGGAATAACACCCTTTATTCTTACATCACCACTGAATTCCATCCCTTCTTCCATCATGTAAAACTTAATCGCGTTGATTCCATAATCACATGCAGGTGGAAGCATTTCATTGTCGTCAGGAACAGCGTAGGCAATTATAGCCCCTCCTGGCTTCCCGGCCATGTAGCCATATGTATGCCGAAGGGGGTAGAGTCTTTCAATAAACGCTTTAGTTCTCGCATCCAAAGAGGAATAGGGAGTAAACCCTGCAATTATTAATGCATCAGCCTCTTTCGCTTTCTCTGCCAACATAATGCCGTCATCTTTAATCACACACCTGTTTGTTTTTAGGCATCCCAGGCAAGCTTGACAAGGTGCAACCGTGTAGTCCTTGAGCTTGATAAATTCTGTTTCAAGACCTGTAGATTCCAGGGCTATCTTTAATGCCCTATCCGTGTTGCTATTTTTAATAGGGGATCCAGATATTCCTAAAACTTTCATAACTAACTCCTTTAGTAATTGTATTTGTGGTTGTCTCTTTATTCGGCTCAAAGGGTACTTAAAATCAGCCCAAAACTTCTCTTGCAAACGCTTTGGCTTTTGCCACGTCTTCTTCGTTGGGGGGGGCGGTCATTTGTTTGACCATCCCCGCCCACTGCTCGTCAGATCAACCAAACTTTTTCTGTACTGGCTTGTGCGTTGCTTCGGCCAGAGCTCCCTGGCAGTCAAAACAGTCCTTGTATTCAATGCCTTTTTCCTTTCGTTATAAAAAAAGCAGCAGGGGGGCACTCCAAAACCAGCTCCGCTAGTACTTATTTGTAGACATCAACTGTCTGCGCGCAAAAAGGTCTACTTGAATGGGTGTAAGCGCCAAGCGAACCGCAATCGTAAGGAAATATTTGGAGTTGAAGGTTCATGGTAAACAAAAAACTATATCATGCCTCTTGGGATTATATGATCCAGTCTTAATTTGAAAATGATTGGTAGTGGTAAGGTCAAACGGCAGGAAGGTATAGAGAAACTTGAGATGTTTCCTGATTATACGTAACAACTGCTACCAAAAAATTGAGACTTCTGATTCAAAATCTCCGCGCACCAAAATCAACATATCTTCCCAACTCTAGTATAGCTCTAGTGATAAATCGATACTCTGCTGGACGCAGTTTCGATACTTTCCATAGAGGCAGTAATGATCAGACCGCAAGGGGCACCCACATTTCTGTGTCAAATCCTGATAAGGTCGAGTTGGAATAGCGACAATTAACTCAATCGATTCCTGTTTTCTTCCTGGTTACCCTGGATTGTTTGCTGACGTCGGTCACGGGGCAGGATTTCCAGCTTTTCCAGTTTGTCGATGGTATAAGACTTACCAGGCGAGAGATCAATGTGGTGGACTTCGACCTCGATTTCTGTGTCGGCGATACATTTAAAGACGTTGAGCGCTCTCTTTTCAACCGCAAGATGCCCTTTGGAGATGAAGGCAAAGTCGTTCCCGTAGGCCCTGAAAACAAGAGATTGAGGGAAACAAGCCACCAGCTCACCGGCAAACTCTTTTAAGAGCATATTTCCTTTGTCCCATCCGTGATGCTTATTGTACTCCGGAACAGCCAGAAGATGCAGTATGTGCAGGCATGTATAGTGATTCAGGTCCAGGTTATTCAGGATGATCTTCAGGTAATCTTCGTTGTATAGCCCTGTCAACTTGTCGTTGAAAAAGTAGGAGAATCGCTTTTTCTCAAGATTACTTACCGGGAGCTGATTGATGGTAGTGGAGATCTTCACGTCTGCCAACACCTTGACCGCTGCCTTGACTACTTCTGGCTGAAACTGACTGCCGCTGAAGGTCTGGAGTTCTGCCAGGGCTTCGGGGAGCTCTTTTCTTGCCTTGTAGATGCGGTTGGTGGTCATGGCATCAAAGGCGTCGCCAACCGTCATGATACTGGAGAGTAGAGGTATCTCATCTCCCTTGAGGCCATTGGGGTATCCCTTGCCGTCGTGCCTTTCGTGATGATGGAGGATGATCACGGCTAGTTCCTGATACATCTCAATATTTGAGAGCATCTCGTAACCGGCAAAGGCATGGAGCTTGATCAAATCATAATCAAGGCTGGTCAGCTTGCCGGGTTTGAGCAGAACAGAATCCGGCGTTGCAACCTTGCCAATGTCATGCAGGATAGCGGCCCTATAGAGTTTTTCTGTCTGTTTGGGCTCAATACCCATTTCCCTGGCAATCAGTTCGCAATACTCGGCGACACGCTGGGTATGGCCGGCCGTATAGGTATCCCTTTGTTCAATCATATCAACAAAGGAGAAAATCGTTTCTTCGTAATTGGCGGTGCGTTCGGCGGTGAGCTTTGCCACCGACCCCCTTTGCCTGAAGGAATCAATGGCAAAACCGATATCACCCGCCAGCTCATCCAGCATATCTCTTTCTTCCGGCTCAAAGCCTTCCTTGCGCCAGGTATAGATGGTGAGGACACCGAGGGGTTGCGCAGACTGCTGAGCACGCAGGGGGAGGCTGATGGTGGAATGAAACCCTTTTACTTCCTCCAGGTCACACCAAGGGGTTGGATCCTGTGCCTCCGGGTCGTTTCTCCAGATAACTGTTTGATTATCCCTGATGCATTGGGCGGCAGAATTTTTATAAAAGACAGTGTCAGCATTGTACACCCCGTATGGCGTGGGGATGAGAGGGGTGGCTGTCGTGTCAGAGGTGTGGACCGATTGGATTTCATCCTTTTCCAGCAGGCCGATCCAGCTGGAACCATAATGACCATGCTGCACGAATCTGGTACAGGCCCTTTCCAGTAGGCTGGCAATGTTTGGCGCGGTGATAAGCAGCTTGTTGATGTGGGCGACCGTATCCAGAATTTCTCGAAGATACCGTTCTTGATCCAGGAGAGTTCCTATCTTGTCCGTGCGTTGAGTCACCATGGTCTCAAGGGTCTTGTTGAAATGCTCCACCTTTTTCTTGTCGCGTTTTACTTTCTCTGTCAGCAATCCAACCGGTACGGTGATAAAAAAGAAAAATCCAATCCTCAGGGCAAGGTCGGTCCACTCGATAACCGAGAGCATGGGGACAATGCTGATGATGTAACAGAGGGCGGAGCCAAGCGCGACCAGCAGGCCAAAACGAAGACCGAAGTAGATGGTATGCAGGCAGATGAGCAGGTAATAGCCGAGAAAGAAGCTGTTTTCAAAGTTTATTTCCGCATGAACGAGATTTGACAGAAAGATCATGTCGAGAAAAAGGGATGCCAGGTACACCTTCTTCAACAGGTCAGGTTTGAAAAAAATAACCAGGTAGCAAAGGACACTGTAGAGGGAAAAAAAGAGAAGGGCTCTGGCCAGGAGTTCTTTTACCTCTGGGGGAAGTGGGACAATCAGGAGCCAGGCAATCCCGCCGATAAGGCTGAAAACTCGTAACAGCAGAAAGGTCAGGTCGACCTCGTTGGTGGCGGCAATAACTTTTTTCCATTGTTTTTTTGAAAAAAACATAGTTGATCGGCCTAGTTATTGAGTATTGTGTCCTTTGTGGGTAGTGTCAAAAAAACAAGGCGACAGGTCTCTGGACGATAAAACGAGTCTACCCTCTTCAATACATACTACTTCGTAGTTCTTGGCTGCGTCAATCATTATGTGGCAATAACAGCGGCATAAGAGGTGTGGCCCCTATGCTTTTTCCAGGAGTTCTTTGAGATCCCTGCACAGGGTTGCCGGATCGCAGGAGATGTAGATCAGCCATTTTCGGCTCAGGAGAGAGAGTTGTCTGGCCAGGCCCGTGGATTAAGGGGACACGATATCATTTAAGTGGTGAAACAGTATTCCCCTGAACTCTCTGAGGGAGATCTCGTTGCTCATGTTATTTTTTCAACCTTTAACCTTTAACCCATCTGCTTAATATGGCGTGTTGCGTTCATGACTACAGGATAGTATGGTTAGGGTAAAGAGCAAGGTAACTTATGAACAAGCATTAAGATTCTCATGGCAGTATGAAATCCCCCTTAAATTACGCCAATAACACAAATGACCGATCCCAGACAAACCCTCCAGCAGACCTTTGGGTTTGAGACATTTCTTTCCGGACAGGAAGCGGTGGTGGATGCAGTTCTTGCCGGCCGTTCTGCGCTGGCTGTTTTTCCCACTGGACAGGGGAAAAGTCTCTGTTATCAACTTCCCGCATTGCTTTTGCCTGGCCTTACGCTGGTTGTCTCCCCTCTGATGGCCCTGATGAAAGATCAGGTGGATTTTTTGGTTTCTAAAGGTGTTGCTGCAGCCCGTCTTGATTCGTCTCTTGAATTTAATGAAATCAACACAATTTATGAGCAGTTGGATCGGAATGAATTGAAACTGCTTTACGTTGCTCCAGAACGTTTTGCCAATGAACGGTTTGTAGGGCATGTGGCTAGATTGAAAATATCTCTTATGGTCATTGATGAGGCGCACTGTATCTCTGAATGGGGACACAATTTTCGCCCGGATTATCTGAAACTTGCTGAATTGACGCATACACTTGCAGTTCCTGTGGTGCTGGCTCTTACAGCCACTGCCACTGCAAAAGTCTCCAGTGATATAAAAAAGAGTTTTTCCATAGCTGAAGAAGATGCCATTCAAACCGGTTTTTATCGACCTAATCTCAGCCTTTTGTTTGTTCCAACAGATACTCCTGATGCTGCCTTACTTGAGCAAATAGCAGATAATCCTACTGGCCCCACCATTGTTTACGTGACTTTACAAAAGACTGCAGAAGATGTGGCCGCTCGTCTTGTACGTGCGGGCCATCCAGCAAAAGCATACCATGCAGGTCTTAAAAATGATCTTCGCCAGACGGTGCAGGACTGGTTTATGGCGTCAGATAGTGCAATTGTTGTTGCCACCATCGCCTTTGGTATGGGAATTGATAAATCAAATATCCGTTACGTCTATCATTATAATCTGCCCAAAAGTCTGGAAAATTATTCACAGGAGATTGGTCGAGCCGGGAGAGATGGTGCACCATCTTTTTGCACATTGCTGGGGAATGGCGATGATCTCCTGGTTCTTGAAAATTTTGTGTATGGTGATACGCCAGACGCTGAGATGGTACGTGCTGGTCTTAGCTATATCCTTGGACAAACCGAAGTCTTCGATGTCGGAATGTATGAATTGTCAGGATTGTTTGATATTCGACCACTTGTGGTAAAAACCCTGCTGACCTATCTTGAGTTGGAGGGGGTGATCAAATCTACAGGCCCGTTTTATTCCAGCTACAAGTTTAAACCGTTGAAATCATCTGTCGAAATCCTTGCCCGTTTTGATGAAGAACGACAGGAATTTTTACGTAAATTACTCGCATGTTCTGTGAAAAAACAGGTCTGGTTTACTGTCGATCTTGCGGAAGCAGCCACTGCTACGGACAGCCCCAGAAAACGGGTGGTGGCAGCCCTTGATCACCTTGAACAGTGTGGAGACCTGATCCTTGAAGTAAGTGGCGCCCGCCTTGGCTATCGTCATCTGCAAAATAGGAGTATTGATGAAAAACAGCTTGCAGACACATTGATCAAGCGCTTTGAGACTCGCGAAAAAAATGATCAGAGTCGTTTACAGCTGGTGCTTGATCTTTGCAACTATGCCGGGTGTAAGACAACGTTTCTGCTTAACTATTTTGGCGAAAATCTTGCTGCTGATTGTGGACACTGCTCGTTTTGTTTGAGTGGCAGCAATCCCACTGTTGTCAGGAAAGAAGCAGATATGCATCTTCTTGATGCAAATCTCGCTGCACGCTTGATTACTCTACAGGGAGAGCATCCTCAGGCATTACATTCAACACGGCAGATCACCCGGTTTCTGTGTGGTCTGGCATCGCCCCTGCTGACCAGGGAAAAATTGACCAGGCATGAGTTGTTTGGACGGACAGTATCTGCGCCTTTTGGCCAGGTTCTGGAATGGGTTTCGCTTGAGATAGGATGAGTTGTGTATTTGTTGTTGTCTGTGGGGATAGTGAAATATTCGGGTAACTGATTCGTGTGGAAAAAAGGTGTTAGGTGTAGGCTTGGTTAGGGAAATTCAGGGACCAGGTACCATTTAAGTAGGGAAACAGTATTCTGTCCCCTTAATTCCAAGTGGGCAGCAAAGTTTGAGGATAAAGGTTTGACTATGCTTTTTGGGAGTGTGTTTCTGAGATTACGGTGTGAAATAGTTAGATGACTCAACTGACGAAAAGAGAGCTCGCCACTACGCTTGAGATTATCAGCGAGTGCACGGCTTGTGAATCTGACGAGGTGTTTCGGCGAACTGCCGAAAAGACCGGGGACTTTCTCCAGGCTGATCACCTTGTATTCCTTTCTTCCAGGACTTCTTTTTTAGGTGCTGTTGCATTACCCCAGGTGTTCAATGTTTCGTATCCCACGGAGTGGATGGATATCTATCTTGCACGAGGGTACAGGGAGATTGATCCGGTACTAACCTCGGGGCTAAAGGGCCTGTGTTATTGGAAGGATCTTTTCAAGGCGGTCCCTCCTGATCAGGAGTTCTATTCACAGGCGGTGTCTTTTGGGCTGGCAGAGGGGTGTTCTTATGCGGCCACCACCCACAACAGTTTCACCCTCTTCTCTGCAGGCGGCAAGGGGGTGGAAGATTCCAGGCGTAGCAGAGAAATTGTCCACTACCTGGTTCCGCATCTTCAGCAGAAAGCCCTTTCCCTTGCCTATGACCTTCCTCTCAGCAATCTACCAAAGCTGACCCCCCGTGAACGTGAAGTGCTGCTCTGGGCCATGGATGGTAAGTCCAACTGGGAAATATCGGTTGTGCTGGGGATTGGCCAGGAGAGCGTTAAAGAACATATCTCCAATTTGCTCCGAAAACTCAATGCGAGTAATCGAACCCATGCTGTTGCAATTGCTTTGCAGAATAACCTGTTGGGTACTTTGTCAAAAGAAACATTCTGCTAAGGCATTTATTCCGTCTGTTTACTGGGGGGGGGGGAAAGACTTTCAATCACTGCATCGTCAATACCGAGTATTTTCATTAATTCAGTTGCTCGCGGTGAACTGGCCAAGTTTTCACGGAAGTCCTGGTGTACTTTTTCGCTATTTACTGTCTGATCCAATGTTACTTTTTGGTAGTAGGAAAATTCACCAGTGAGCCCATTTGCTTCCATCGCTTTAATGTTAGCACTGTGTATGATTTGAGAGTATTCCTGTAATTCGTTACGATACTGCTGCCTAAAACGATCTGCTTCAAAACTGTCATAATTAAGTCCTGAGCTTAAGTTGTTTACTGGTGGTGTGTACTGGCCTGCCCATGTAGGAATTGCAAAAGCCTCCAGTGGAGGGTTCTTCGGATCAAAGGTCGCTGAACCTGACCCTGCTGTTGGAGTGTGCTGAGAAAGCTGCTTTGCTTCATCGGAGATATGTACAGTATCAGAAGTAGCTACACGATTACCGGATGATGGATCTGCTGGTTCATCACTCTGTTGCTGAATTGCGTATTGATTGTAGGTAGCTGGCCCAGCCAGTACGGATGGGATATTCATAAGTATTCCTCGTTGAGATATTGTTTATGCCATCCTCAAAATTCTCCGGTTCAAATTCAAGTAGGATTTTATGAAATACTAAATATTTTTTGTTTCAATTCCTAACTGGATGATGTTTGTAGTAATTATATCGGTACAATAATCCAAAACCTATACCCCCCAGATGGGGGGGAGTATTAAAAGCGAATCTGATGTAACTTCTTTACTTTTGAATAGTTTAATTTCGATGGTAAAAATGTGTGTGAAACAGTTAAAACTTGATTCCACGACATACCTTGAGGCAGCGAAAAAGATCAGGGTTAACCCAGAGGCATGTATTGGCTTTGAGGGCTCCGGTGCTGGAATAACAGCACTGAGCAAGGCCGGTCTGTTTTCTGTCGCTGTGCATCCTGCTTACAGATTACGGCCTGAGCTTCAGAATGCAGCCTTGAAAGTTGAAATCCTGAATGCAATTCACCCCAAACTCAAGTCCTGGTACCTGATGAGATACTGACATTAGTGGGATCATTTGTTCTTTTGGATGGTGGTCAATCTATTAAATGGTTAAGGGGTGAAAATTGGAATCGTATTTAGTCTTTACAGCAATCGCAGCAGTAACAATCCTTAGTCCGGGACCTGGAGTCATATTGACTCTCTCCAATGCCATTCGTTTCGGTTTCGCTGGTGCTATCGGGGGGATTTTTGGTATTGCGGTTGGGACTTTTATTGTTGCTGTAATCTCTGCAACAAGCGTAGGTGTGATACTGGCAGCGTCATCCGTGGCTTTCACTTTGATGAAGTATATTGGAGCTGTTTATCTACTTTATCTGGGGATTAAATTATGGCGCTCAAGTCCTGTTACAATGGAAATGAAGAGTGATCTGAGAAAGAGTATGAAACTTCAATTTTTGGAAGGGTTGATACTCCAGACAACCAACCCCAAAGCAGTTTTCTTTTTCATGTCCATCTTTCCTCAATTTGTTGATTTTACAACAGACTGTCAGGCAACTTTTGCACTGTTAGTGGTTACATACAGCAGTTTGGTGGTGTTTATTCATATGACGTATGCGTATTTAGCCAAATCTGCCAGGGGATGGCTATCAACTCCAAAAGGTGGACGTATTGTCAATCGAATTGGTGGTAATACTTTCATGTGTTTTGGTGTCGGCCTTGCATCTGCGAATAAGTAATAATAGGTCAGTGCTGAAGATAAATTTGTATAATGGGGATGAAGTATGTTTGTCATATCTTTAACATATAAATGCCACTTAGAAGAAGTGGATAAGTATCTGGATGCTCATGTTTCCTATTTGAAACGTGAATATAGCAATGGGAGCTTTTTGGCATCAGGAAGGAAAGTCCCTAGAACAGGCGGTGTTATTCTGTCCACTGTGAAAACACGAGATGAACTGGAGCTGATTTTGGAAAGAGATCCTTTCTTTCAAGCTGGTATTGCTGAATATGATATCACAGAATTCATTTCCAGCATGGTTGCAGAGGGGTTCGAACAATTGAAAGAACAATAAGATCTCGAAATATTGCAATGATCAGACCTGCAAAAGAAATAGAATATCGAAGATTAACAACCATATCATTTGCATCCAAGGGATATTGGAATTACCTAAAAGAGTATTTTGGTATTTGGGAAAATGAGCTGACGCTATCCTCTGAATACATCGCAAACAATGATGTATTTGTTTATGAAAGAAATGGAATAATTGTTGGTTACTATTCTATTTCTAAATTTATGGAGGATATCCAAATATCAGGAATAGCTCTCTATTGAGGGTTTTGGCTGGATCATATGTTCATTCTGCCACAAGAAATTGGCCAGGGTATAGGAACAGAAATGTTCCACCATTTACGAAAATGGTGTCAATCCGAAGGGGTCGACGAAGTAGGCGTTTTGGCAGACCCTAATTCCAGAGGCTTCTATGAAAAAATGGGTTGTGAATATCAAAATGAAGACCCTTCTACTATTCCAAATCGCACCACCCCACGGCTGGTGCTTAAAATGGCTACCAGTTAACAATGGTCACAGAATTGAGATGCTTTCAATAAAACAACATAAAATAAAGCCATAAATATTCTATTCACAGATCGAATAACTGATGTCCCCAGGTTTCTGACCTGCTTGATTGGAACAATTCTATTATGAGATATAATAAGTGAGAAAATATCGCATTTATCAAATCGACGCATTTACAAAAAAACGGTTTGAAGGGAATCCTGCTGGTGTTGTTGCAAATGCTGACGGGCTAACCGATCTTCAAATGCAGGCTATTGCACGCGAACTGAACAATTCTGAAACAGCTTTCATTCTTTCTCCCACATCTTCTGATCATGATGTCTGGGTTCGTTTCTTTACTCCAACAACTGAAGTCCCTTTATGTGGTCATGCAACGATTGCCGCGCATTATGTATATTCCATGGAAAACCAGCAATTCCCGAAGCAAGTCTCATTATAGTCTGAAAACGGGTATATAGGCCAT
>CAZIDU010000074.1:0-23057 GCA_964538055.1 uncultured Desulfocapsa sp.
CGGATTTAACCCGCCATAATCTGGTTTTTTTATTGATGCTGGCACCGGGAATTACCACATGAATATGGGGGTGGAAGTTTAACTCACGAGAATGGGTATGCAAGATGGCGGTAAATCCCGCCATACCTTTTAGTTTTTTATCATTTTGGGTGAATGTCTTTAATATGTTCTGTACACAGAAAAAGAAAAGTGTGTAGACCAGCTTTTGAGATAAAGCAACTTCTCTTCTGTAAATTCGACTATTCCTTTCGGGATTATCAGCTCCGTTGGTAGCACAGCCAGCTAAAGTGATCAAGGCCGTGCCCTACGGGTGTTCGTTCCTCACAGCCTTGACAACTTTAGCCGTCTGCACTGCACCTGAGGGTGGTAAAGGCGAAGGGGCGGTTCGCCGTATCCCCCTTGCCTCTGGCAGGGCTCCAACAAAGGGGCTTAAGCGTGGAATATAAAGGGAATATAGGGTCGGACCAAGCTATCTTGCTGAGATGTCGAATTAATGGAGCTTAAAACATGCTGTTTTTGTTCTTAGAGCCGTCTTTTTAGCATCAAAAAGTACCTTCTAAGCAAAAAGACGCTCAGTCGTCTTGGAGGAGGAAATTGTTCTGAGGGAAGTGCCAGTTCCTTACAATACGCTTTTTGAGGGTAAAAAGAGTGCTTTAAGGCCTGATAATAGCTATTCTATGAACGTAAACAACGTTGATTCAGCAGGATAGCTTGGTCCGACCCCGTATTTACCCCGAGCAATCTGTCTACGAACCAAAGGGATGCACTTAATCATGATTACCCTGGCCTTTGCCCAGATGGCCTACTATTTCTTTGTGTCGCTCACAAAATTTGGCGGCAGTGACGGGCTCAGCCTCTATAATCGTAATAGTTTTCCGGGGTTAGATCTAGGCAGTGATGTTCAGTTTTATTACCTCTGTCTGGCTGTTTTGGTGGTATTCCTCGTTATGGCTCACCGGTTGGTGCAATCCCCTTTTGGTCGGGTTGTTTCAGCTTGTCGCGAGAATGAACAGCGGGTACAGGTGCTTGGTTTTGCAAGTTATCGCTATAAGCTAGCCTGTTACACTTTTTCTGATGCTGCAGCAGGTCTGGCCGGAGCATTGCTTGTCAATCAGAGTGAATTTATCAGCCCCGGACTTATGCACTGGACAAAATCCGGTGAACTTATGGTCATGGTACTGCTTGGTGGCATGGGAACATTGACCGGACCGGTTCTTGGAGCTGCCACCTTACTCCTTATGGAAGATGTCCTTGCCATGTACACCGAGCACTGGATGATTATTTTAGGTCCCTTTCTGATCATTGTAGTCCTGTTTGCCAAAAGAGGTCTGTATGGATTGTTAACGGGAACAGGTGGTAACAATGGGTAAACCACTCCTTCAGGCCAAAGGCTTGTGCAAACATTTTGGCGAGCTGCAGGTATGCAGGAACCTTGATCTGGACATTGCAAACGGAGAATTGCATGCTCTGATTGGTCCCAACGGGGCTGGCAAAACTACGGCTTTAAACCTGCTCACCGGTTTGCTCACGCCGGATAGTGGCCTCCTTTTTCTGAATGGCTGCGATATAACAAAAACATCCGTACATAAACGCGCGTTGCTGGGGCTCGCCCGTGCTTTCCAGGTGACCTCGCTCTTTAATGACTTCAGTGTGCGCGAAAACCTGATGCTGGCAGTACAGGCACAGCAGAGAACAGGCTTTCGTTTCTGGTCGAAGGCCACTGGTGACAGCAAACTCATGGCATCGGCAGATGAATATGTGGAACGTATGGGGCTCACTGAGAGAGCTGCAGTTCTTGCAGGGAATCTCTCCCACGGAGAACGTCGTCAACTGGAGATGGGAATGGCCCTTGCCACAAAACCGGCAATGTTGCTTCTTGATGAACCCATGGCAGGGCTCGGGCCCGGTGGTACACTGAAACTCTGCGAATTGATTGAAGGGCTTAAGGGTGAAGTCACCATTTTGCTGGTGGAGCATGATACGCAGGCAGTGTTTGCCTTGGCCGACCGGATATCCGTTCTGGTGCAGGGTTAGGTGGTGGCTACTGATTTGCCGCAGCTGATTCGACAGAACAGTCTCGTTCAGGAAGCGTATCTCGGAGGATCATAATGCTGCGTCTCGAAAATGTAAAAACAGGTTACGACGCTGGACTAGCACTGTTTGGGGTGAATCTTGAAGTGAAAGAGGCCGAGGTTGTGGCTCTCCTTGGCCGCAATGGCATGGGGAAAACCACAACGATCCGTTCCATTATCGGCCTGACCCCGCCCCGCTCAGGGAAAATTGTCTTCAACGGAGTAGAGATCCAGAATCTTGCCAGCTATAAAATAGCCCGTCTTGGTATTGGTTTGGTACCGGAAGGCAGACAGATTTTTCCCACCTTGAGCGTACGTGAAAACCTGCTGGCCGTTGCTGCAAACCACAGTAAACATCATGATCCATATACCATGGAACGTGTTTTTTCTATTTTCCCACGGCTTGAAGAGCGGCAGAAACAGTCAGGTGGCAGTCTGTCCGGTGGTGAACAGCAGATGCTGGCCATTGCCCGTGCCCTCATGATCAATCCTTCCCTGCTGCTGCTTGACGAGGCCACCGAGGGCTTGGCACCCCTGATCTGTCAGGAAATATGGAGTGGGCTGGATACCTTAAAGAAACGAGGCTTGTCCATCCTGGTAATTGATAAGGATATAGAGGCCCTGATAAGCATCAGTGATCGTACCTATATCATGGAGAAGGGTGAAGTTGTCTGGAGTGGAGAGAGTAATAGTAATACTCTGCCCACAGACCTTACGATGCGTTACCTTGGTGTATAGGGCTCGGTGGAGACAAGGGGGATCGTGTTAATACTGTTTAGGTCCAATCCATCACAACCTTACCGGTACTGCCGGATTGCATTGCCTCAAATCCAGCTTCAAAATCATCAATCGAAATTCGGTGCGTAATAAGTGGCGAGAGGTCGAGACCGTCTTCGACAAAGGCTATCATTTTGTACCAGGTTTCAAACATCTCACGCCCGTAAATACCCTTGAGATTGAGCATTTTGAAAATTACCTTGTTCCAGTCGATCTCAAAACTGGTCGGGGCAATACCAAGAATCGCAATTTTGCCGCCATTGTTCATTTTGTCTATCATGTCGCGGAAAGCAGTTGCTGCACCAGACATCTCCAGACCCACATCAAAGCCTTCAGTCATTCCAATTTTCTTCATGACATCACTGAGTTTTTCTTTGCTTACATCGACTCTATATTCAATTCCCATTTTACGGGCAAGCTGTAAACGTTGTGGATTGATGTCGGTGATCACCACTTTACGGGCGCCGCAACGCCGCGCCACTATTGCAGCCATGATGCCGATAGGGCCGGCACCGGTGATAAGAACGTCTTCGCCAGGCAGATCAAAACTTAGCGCAGTATGTACAGCATTACCGAAGGGATCAAAGATCGCAGCTATTTCGTCTGGAATATCATCGGGAATAAGCACGACATTTGATTGAGGGATGCAGACGAATTCAGCAAACGAGCCGGGACGGTTTACCCCGACACCTCGTGTGTTACGGCATAAATGGGCCCTCCCGGCACGACAATTGCGACAAGTACCACAGGCGATATGGCCTTCACCGGAAACCCGCATGCCTATGCTGTAGCGATCTACGGCGGAACCGGTTGCAACAATTTCACCGCAAAATTCATGGCCGACAACCATTGGTACCGGAATTGTAGTCGCCGCCCATTTGTCCCAATTCCAGATATGAACATCGGTGCCACAGATGGCAGTTTTTGTAATCTTAATTAATACATCATTGGCGTCTGGAACCGGTACTGGAACCTGTTCCATCCACAGACCCGGCTCCGCCTTTGCCTTGACCAGCGCTTTCATCATAGTGCTCATGAGATTTCCTTTGGAATAACCCTCAACTCACGACCGACCTGTGCAAAGGCGTCAACAACATGGTCAATATCGCTTTTACTGTGAACCGCAGACATCTGGGTTCGTATACGTGCCTGGCCCTTTGGCACGACGGGAAAGAAAAATCCTGTCACGTAAACGCCTTTGCCTAGCAAGCGTGTGGCCATCTCTTGAGCAAGTTTTGCATCACCCAGCATAACCGGGATAATCGGATGACTGCCGCCTCCCAGGGTAAAACCCAGTTTTTCCATTCCCTGACGGAAGTGTTTGGAGTTGGATGCCAGTTTCTCTCTTAGAGCGCCTCCATTCTCAATAAGATCAAGTACCTTCAACGAAGTGGCAGTAATCACCGGGGCCAGGGTGTTGGAAAACAGATAGGGCCGGGAGCGCTGCCGCAGCCATTCCACAATTTCTTTGCTGGCACAGGTATAGCCACCCGACGCTCCGCCTAAGGCCTTGCCCAGTGTACCGGTAAGGATATCCACCCGGCCTTCCACATTGCAGTATTCCAGAGAGCCGCGGCCATGGTCACCGACAAAACCCACCGAATGACTGTCATCAACCATAACCATTGCGTCATATTTCTCAGCCAGATCACAGATGCCGGACAAATTGGCAATAATTCCGTCCATGGAAAACACACCGTCTGTGGCAATAAGTTTAAAGCGGGCATCACCGGCCTTTTTTAATTCGGCCTCCAGTGCCGACATATCGTTGTTTGCATAGCGGTAGCGCTTAGCCTTGCAGAGCCTGATACCGTCAATAATCGAAGCGTGATTGAGGGCATCAGAAATAATGGCATCTTCCGGGCCAAGCAGGGTTTCAAACAGGCCGGTATTGGCGTCAAAACAGGAAGAATAAAGGATAGTATCCTCCATTTTGAGAAAGCTTGAGATTTTCTCTTCCAACTGTTTGTGTTCTTCCTGGGTGCCGCAGATAAAACGTACTGAAGCCATGCCGTAGCCGTAGCGATCAAGAGCCCGTTTACCGGTTTCGATTAACTCAGCATTGTTGGCCAGGCCAAGGTAATTGTTGGCACAAAAGTTGAGAACTTTTTCACCCGTTGCAAGTTCGATTTCACCGGCCTGTTTGGAAACAATAACCCGTTCGGATTTATAGAGGCCATCTGCATGCAGGCCGGTCAGTTGAGTATTCAGGTAATCAAGAAATTTTTGTGACATTTTGTCTCCATTATTCTATTCCTGCGATAAACGGGAAGAGCAGCGAAAAGGGTGCCTAGATTAATTCTTCTGTAAAACTCAACGCATCACCTTTGATGTGAATTCTTATTAAATGAATCTGCATCTCCGAACTTCCCCAATTTTCCAAAAATAAAAACTGATTGTCATTACCCATACGGTTGCTTGAAGAGAGCGTCCCAACCATGTACTGGGTAAAGGAGTTTTTTAAATAGAGATCACTGCTTTTTTGCAAATCAAGTCGGTGGGTGTGTCCACAGAAAATATCTTTTATTTGATGTTCTCTCACAAAATCAGTTACGTGGAAGGAACTACGAAGCGGTTCTTTGTCCATGGTCAAAATCGAGTGGTGAATCAACAATAGAGACGTATCATATTTAAGATGTTTGATTTTTTGGGAAAAGCCCTTTAAAATTTCTTTATCAACGTAGCCTTCGTCTTCATACAAAACAGTAGAATCTAAACAGATAATCAGTACAGTTTTTTTAGCAATGGTTACTAGTTTGATGTAATTAATGTCGGTGAAATGATCGTCTAGCCTTGTGATATCGTGCTGTAAATACAGGTGTTCTTTAACCGTTTGCTTTGGGTTTAAAGGTAAAATACGCTCACCCTGACCGATATATTTTTTAAAGTATTCATGTGAGTGCATATTTCTTTTATCATGATTACCTGCAATGGAGATGACATGTTCACAGCGTAACCCTTTGAGGAACTGCTCCGCCTCCGTGTATTCACTTTCCAGGCTATCAGATGTATTGTCACCCGTATTAACAATCAGATCGGCGGCATATGAGTTGATTTTATCCAGCAACAGTGCGTCATTGCCATCCCAATGACGTGTTCCAAAGTGCAAGTCGGATATATGTAAAATATTCATTTCTGTTTTCTCAGTTATTTGGTGATTTCAGGACGTAGAATTTTGTGCTACAAGTGTCCGGAAAATCTTTCATAATCTTAGTTTAGTGGATTTGTATTTGAAATACATCTCAGTACGACATATCAGAGGATCTGGCTGAGAAACAGCCTGGTTCGCTCATGCTGTGGGTTGTTGAAAAATTCGCCAGGTTCATTTTCCTCTACTATTTGACCCTGATCCATTAAAATTACACGGTCGGCAACGGTCTGGGCGAACCCCATCTCATGGGTCACCACGATCATGGTCATTCCCGTATCGGCAAGCTCAATCATAACCTCAAGGACTTCCTTGATCATCTCTGGATCAAGTGCTGAAGTCGGTTCGTCAAACAACATAATTTTAGGGTTCATACACAACGAGCGGGCGATGGCCACGCGCTGCTGCTGGCCACCAGAAAGCTGGCCGGGAAATTTTTCGGCCTGTTCCGGAATTTTCACCCGTTCAAGATACTTCATGGCAAGGTCGTGAGCATCGGCTTTAGGCATTTTCCTGGTCCAGATTGGGCCGAGGGTGAGATTCTCGATAATGGTCAGATGGGGAAATAAATTGAAGTTTTGAAAGACCATACCAACTTCAGTACGGATATGATCAATGTTCTTCAAATTTCTGTTGAGTGTTATGCCATCGACAACGATGCTACCGCTTTGATGCTCCTCAAGGTTGTTGATACAGCGGATAAGGGTTGATTTTCCAGATCCTGACGGGCCGCAGACCACGATCCGCTCACCCGCGTGAACAGCCAGATTAATGTCCTTCAGCACGTGAAAATCGCCATACCACTTATTTACCTGAGTAAACGCAATGATAATTTCAGTGGAAGCGGCAGAGACCAGTTGTTCCCTAGCCTTCTCGGTCTCCTGTCTCTTTGTTTTTGTCATATTTTCTACCCTGTACGATTAGCTGATCAATTGTGATGGTCGGTTGAAAGTTTTGCTTCCAGGTGGCGGCTGTATTTTGACATGGTAAAACAGATCAAAAAGAACAGAATTGCTCCAAATACCAGCGGCTCTTTATGAAGTCCAAGCCATGGTAAATCCTTACTGATCGAGCGTAACATGCCGAGAACATCGAACAGGCCAATGATGGACACCAGTGTGGTATCTTTCAGCAGGCTGATAAAATTACCCACAATATTAGGGATCATATGCTTCAGAGCCTGGGGCATGACAATCAGGCCCATGGTCTGCCAATAGCCAAGACCTATGGTGTGAGCCCCTTCAAACTGCCCCTTGGGAATGGTCTGCAGGCCACCGCGAACGGTTTCAGCCATATAGGCGGCGTTAAACAGACAAACGGCGATGATAACCTGGACCAGCTTGTTGAGGACAAAACCCTGGGGCATAAACAGTGGAAACATCGTTGTTGCCATAAACAGTACGGTAATTATAGGTACTGACCGGAAGAGCTCGATAAATGCGGTACTGAGTACCCTGATTACCGGCATCCTGGAGCGTCGGCCAAGGGCAAGAATAATCCCGCCCGGCAGTGCCGAGGCAATGCCGATCCCGGCGATAACGAGGGTGAGAAACAAACCGCCCCATTTGGTCCAGGGCACCCTTTCAAGAGACCAGCTCATTTGCCACACATAAACCAACAGAAAGATGAGTGCCAGAAAGCCAAGAAATATATTGCGCTGAGTTTTATCGGAGAGTTTTTTTCTGCCGGCCAAAGAGGAGAGAAATTCAGGCAGACTGCGACCGCTGAACAGACCAATGATTGAATGCATGGTATTGGCCACCAGGCAAACGATTGCCACTGTGAGCATTATCTGCATGAAGATTCCTTTCGCGCTGCCTGCAAAAAGGTATCCCCCAAGAAAAGGATAGAGAAATACTGTGGTCATACCAATGGATATCTTCGCCTTGACCCTTGGCAGCCAGAGCGGTACCATCCATATGAAAAGGAGGAACAGGCCAAGATTAATCCGCCACAACTCCTCTCGCGGATAGCGGCCATAAAAAATATTATCCAGCCAGGCAATGATACCTGCCCAGCAGGCACCATCAGTACTGATTGCGAAACATTCACGCCGATTCTCAGCGATCCACACAGCATCGGCAATCCCCCACACCCACAGCCCCTTTACCGCCATATAGATAATATAGAGGGTAAAGAAGGTGAGAAGCGTGTTGAACACAGAGCTGAACAAATTCTTGCGCATCCATCCTAAAACGGATGTTTCAGCTAGAGGTGCCGCTATAGCGGGTGTTGTTACTGTTTTTATGGTAGCCATAATCAGCGCTCCACCAACTGGACTCGTTTGTTGTAAATATTCAGAAGCCACGAAATGAGTAGACTGATGAACATGTAAAAGGCCATTGTCATGCCAACCAGCTCAATTGCATAGCCTGCCTGATTCAACGATGTCTGCATAAAAAGAGAGACCAGATCAGGATATCCAATGGCGATGGCCAACGATGAGTTCTTGATTGTGCTCATCCAGTTACTGATCATTGGCGGAACAATGGCAGGCATTGCCTGAGGAATAATGACAAGAGACATCACTCGCCCTCCCCTGAGGCCAATGGAGTGCGCAGCATCATATTGTCCCTTGTTCACCGATAAAATACCGGCACGTACCATCTCGGCCGTATAGGAAGCGTGATAAATGGACAGGGCAACCAGGAGAGTCACAAAAGAGGGCGGAAGGGTTGCGCCCCCGACAAAGTTGAATCCCTCAAGTTGCGGTAAATCCCAGCCAAGTGGCATTCCTGTCATAAGATAGACTGTTCCAGGGAGAAAAATCAGGAATGCAGCAGAAGGGATAAAGGTTGAGAAAATTTGTCCTGTTTTGTCCTGACGTTTTTTAGCCCAGCGCCTAAGTATAACGACAGCGAGTATTGCGATTATAAGTGCTACTCCGGTTAACCAGAAAAGTTTACCCGGTACCGGCCATGGCATATACAAACCACGATTATTGAGAAGCAGAAGCTCTGCACCAGCAGAGAGGTCTATACTATTCCTGACCTTGGGCAGTAGGGAGAAGACTCCGATATACCAGAAAATAACCTGAATCAAGAATGGCGTGTTGCGGAATATTTCCACATATGCAAGAGCCACCTTGGAGACCAGCCAGTTTTTGGAAAGTCTTAAAACACCAATGAAAAATCCAAGTATAGTGCTGAATATAATTGCCAGAAATGAAACATAGAGTGTGTTGAGAATACCAATGATGAAGATGCGGCCATATGTTCCGACCCCGGCTTCATTGGGAATAAGTTTGAAGTATGAGTCAAATCCGGCTGCAACGTTCAGGAAGCCGAACCCCGTTTGCATGCCGCGTGCTTCAAGATTTTGAGCTGTATTGCTGACAAGGTACCAGCCAGCCAGACCTACGGCCGCTACGGTCAGAATTTGGTAGAAAATCGAGCGAACGCGCTCATCATGGAAAAAGTCAAACTGCTCTTGTGGTCTGATATGTACGGGCTTTTTGCTATTATCACTGGCTGCCACAACATCTCTCCCTTGATGTTCGTTCTTTTTACAGCGCAACGTATCGATACCAAAACAACCTGTAAGTTGGTTTGGTATCGATTGCTAACACTACAGTTATAACTTAAGTATTAGTACTAACGCATAGGCGGAGAATACATCAAGCCGCCGTTGGTCCAGAGTTCGTTAAGAGTTCCCTTACGCTGAATGCCAAGAGCCCCTTCTCCGCTGCCGATATATTTTTCGTAGTTTTCGCCGTAATTACCCACCTGTTTGATGATGTTATAAGCCCAATCCTTGGAAAGGCCTAATCCTTCGTGGATGTTACCCTCAACGCCCAGCATGCGGCGAACATCAATATTTTTTGAGTTGGCACGCATATCATCAACATTGGCACTGGTAACACCGAGTTCTTCAGCGTTTATCATGGCAAACAGTGACCATCTAACTATGTCGCCCCACTGGTTGTCCCCGTGTCTTACGGCAGGACCAAGAGGCTCTTTAGAAATAGTTTCAGGCAGAATCATATGATCAGCAGGAGTTGGAAATGAAACAATATTTGCGGCCAAGGATGATTTATCAATCGTTACCGCATCACATCCGCCTTTAAGATATGTGTCATCACGGACATTCCAGTCCTCAAAGGTAACAGCACTGATATTGAGATCATGTTGCCGGCTGAAATCCGACAGATTCAGTTCACTGGTTGTGCCGGTGGTCACACACACCTTGGCACCCTTTAGTTGCAGCGCACTGGTGATGCCGCTGGATTTGAGAACGGTAAAGCCCTGACCATCATAGAAATTGGGTGTTACAAAATCTAAGCCCAGCTGGGTGTCACGTGACATTGTCCAGGTCGCTGTGCGGCATAAAAGATCAGATTCGCCATTGGCAAGAGCAGTAAAGCGTGCCTGACTACTGACGGATTGGATCTCCATTTTCTTTTTGTCACCAAAAATAGCGGCTGCCACAGCCTCACATACGGAAACATCAAGGCCATACCAGTTGCCGTCGGCATCGAGATTGTAAAAGCCACCTGAAGGCGTGCCAACCTGACAGCGTAAATGGCCGCGTTTTTTGACGATATCCAGGGTGTCACCTGTTGAAGCGGCAGCAGGTGATGCCATTACAGCAAATGCTACAACCGATGTGAGTAGTGTTGAGAGTTTCATTGAACCTATCCTCCATTCAAAAGTTTTTGATTCGATGACAAGTAATCATTTTACGAACCACCGATCATGAAGGTGAAAAACAAGAAGTTTTTCACCACGTTTTTTTCACTCGAAGTAGACCTTGATGACTAGCTTTTGGTATAAGAAACAGAGTATCAGGGCCTTATGGTTATTCTTTCTCTTAGTGCTTATTATGTATTGAAAATGCCTTCAAAGCTGCGCCGAACATGCTGTTTCATAAGTTTTCCAGCTTTATCCGCATCTCTTTTTGCTATGGCCTCCGTGATTTCTATATGCTGGGCTGGAGAAATCTTAAACTCTCTCTCTGCCATGCTCAACTTGAATTGATAATAACGAAAGAAAATATAGCTGTTTGATCGCCAGAAAATATGCTGGCTATATTGCTGCAAGTATTTGTTTTTACTTATGTGTGCTATGAAGTTGTGAAAGGTTTCATTAATTTCTGAATACCCGATGATATCTCCCGATTCTCCAGTCTCCACTTCCTTCTGAAGAATCCTCTGCAGTTTGTCAATCTCTGCATCCGAGGCATGGAGAGCGGCGGATGCTGCTGTCTGAAACTCTATATTCTCACGTGCAAAAAAAACATGCTCCGCATCTTCAGGGCTCAAAGGAGGGATAAAGCATCCTTTCTTACTCTTTTTGTCGAGAAAACCTTTGGCTACCAGTTGTCCCAGAGCATAATGTACCGGGGTTCGGCTTTTTAAGTTTAAACGTTCGGTTATTTCAGTTTCGAGAAGAAAATCACCGGGCTTGTAGTGGTTTTCAAGGATTAATGTAATGATTGAATCGTATGCAAATTCTTCAAGATTTTCTTTCTTTATCATTTTTTATCCCATCTTTGGCGTTTATTAACAAACGCATCAATGTGCACATTAATGCATTTGTTGCTTGCGGTGTCAAGAAAAATTAAGTGTGGTAGTGAAGTCTCTATTGTTAAAAAAGGAATTTATCGATACCGAAAATTGAGAACAAAGATAATGTGTGAGGAGGAGAGGCAGGAATATAGGGTCGGACCAAGCTATCTTACTGAAATGTCGAATTAATGGAGCTTAAAACATGCTGTTTTTGTTCTTAGAGCCGTCTTTTTAGCATCAAAAAGTACCTTCTAAGCAAAAAGACGCTCAGTCGTCTTGGAGGAGGAAATTGTTCTGAGGGAAGTGCCAGTTCCTTACAATACGCTTTTTGAGGGTAAAAAGAGTGCTTTAAGGCCTGATAATAGCTATTCTATGAACGTAAACAACGTTGATTCAACAGGATAGCTTGGTCCGACCCCGTATTTGTTTGTATTTGTTTACCCACCTGAATATGGTGATGAATTAGATGCCGTAGCCGATACTGTTGAAGAAATTTCCTCTACAATTGATTCAGAAAAATAAATACATGCCAACAAAACGCTGCAAGGGACCTGCGAGCAGCGCGGTTTTCCGAAGTTCAGTCCTGCTGTCAAAGTCTCAGGTATATCAAAGTTCAGTGCTGTAAATCTCGCAGGCCCCTGAGCTCGGCCGTTCTGTTTCAAATAATAACAAAAAAAACATTGGGCACCAAGCCAAGTAATTAGTACCACAGTAATCATGTGATTTACATTTTTCCTCAAACAAAACAAGTGCAATATCAACATGTTAACTATTCGTTTGATCTAACAAAATTGACCAGAAAAGAAATTATTCTCTACAAATATTTAGCACTTTACCCTTCCTCTATTTACTTTACACATCAAAAGAATTATATTGATGTGTAAACAATACGGGAGGAATTTAAATGGCTACAAATCTTGCAATCGATGATCGGCTAATTAATGAAGCTAAAACAATTGGAAAACATCGTACAAAAAAGGGAGTCGTTACAGAAGCTCTACAAGAATATATTCAAAGGCGAAAACAAACTGAAATATTTAATATTTTCAACAAGATAGACTTCGACCAAGATTATGATTATAAAAAACAAAGAACTATAAAATGAAAATCATAATTGACACTTGTATTTGGTCGCTAGCCCTACGAAGAAATGAGCCTCAGAACAATCCTTATGTCATCGAACTCCAAGAATTAATAAAAGAAATTCGTGTTCAACTCATTGGGTCAATTCGCCAAGAACTTCTTTGTGGCATTAAATCAAAAAAACAATTTAATCTCCTTAAAACTCACCTAAGAGCCTATGACGATTTAAACCTCGAAAAACAAGATTATGAACTGGCTGCTGAATATTTTAACACAGCAAGACAAAAAGGAATCCAAGGATCAAATACAGATTTCCTTATTTGTGCAATATCAACAAGACATAATATGCCAATTCTCACTACAGATAAGGATTTTGTAAATTTTCAGGCAGTCTTTCCTGTAAAACTTCATAATCCAAGGATTTTACATTAAAAAAACCGATTTTCAAAACATTTAACCAAGAATCCTAAGCACATGAAATAACAGAACAATAGGTTCAACGCCGACCCGCGACCACGTGCGATTTCTTGAGCTAGACTCAACAATTGACAACGCTCAAAGTTATTTGCCAAACTGGTTGGCGGGCGGGTTAACTTGAGCGTTCGGCGATAAAAACATGACCAAAGTTATCAGCCTATATACGTAATAGATCCTATTTTTTTCTTTTAAATTGTAGTGTTACCTCTGTCTAATTCTTGTCATTTTATCCTCTGATGTCAAGTTTTTCCTCCGATGGTAGCTCCGTTAAGGGCCGATTCCGAGAATGGGCCTAACAAACGCTCGTCGGAGGAATCGGCCCTTAATGGAGCGGAATTTCACCTCAGTTTTCATTCCAGTTGATATGTCGATGTTTTCTCCATCACCACTTCCATAGCGTTGAAATAATCTCGCTGCACTTTTAGGTTCAACAACTTACTGTAGCGCTGGGTTGTCTTGATTTTTGAGTGACCAAGTATCTCCTGAATACTGACTATATCAGCATCTGCGTTAAGTAATTGTGTGGCCATCGTATGGCGCAGTCTATGGCAAGTTACAGAAACACCACTTTCTCGAGCGTAATATTCTACTCTCTTTTGTATCGCACGAACAGAGATTGGTTTTCCTCTGCAACGTCCTTTTACAGCCAGAAAGATTTGTTGGTCTTTCGTTTTTGGCCGTTTTCGCAAGTATCTTGCCAAGGCTACTGCTGCATCATTGCTGATATACACAATCCTACCCCTGGCACCTTTCCCTGCCCTGATAAGGATCTTACTGCGCCTGTAGTCAATAACATCAAGAGTAAGATTCACCACCTCCTGGACGCGTAAGCCACAGCGCAGCATGAGCATGAATATGGCAAGGTCTCGAATGCATGAGATGTTCCTGAGAAACAACTCAATGTCGTTGTCATGGAGATACCTTGGCAAAGGATGTGGTTCACGAAGCATCTGCCCTCTGGCAACTGGATTGTCTAAAGGAATTTCTTCCTCAACAATAAGGAAATCATAGAAACCTCGAAGAGTTGAGAGGTGAGCATTGATACTTAGTGGAGACATTTTCTTTTCCAACAAGTAATCAATATATTGTTTCACCTCTTTTGCAGATATTTCTTCCACTCGAACCGACACCCAGGTATTGAATAACTTCAATCTGTTCAGGTAGTTTTTAACGGTCAGTTCTGAGTAATTCTTTCTCTTCAAATACAGCCTGTAGTTCAGGATTGATTCGGTCATATTCATGATTCTCTCCTTTTTCTATAACTGTCATTGCTTTGAAATAAGCTTCTTCCCGTGTGGTATCAGATATCCTTGCGTATCGAAGCGTAAGTTCAATATCGAGATGGCCCAGAAGTTGTTGCAGTACTTCCAGGCGTAATCCGGCATTGAGCATGTCTGTTGCGAAAGTATGCCTCAACGAATGAAGGCTATACCCTCGTTGTTCAAGACCAGCTTTTTGTATAGCCTTTTTCATTATCATCCAGGCACCAACATAGGATAGCTCCTGTCCCTTATTGCCATAAAACAGGTATTCACTATCCCGCTTTCTCTCAGCCAGCCACTTATTCAACGCCTGCTCTGCTTCACGGCTATAGTAAACAACCCGGCCATGGAAATTCTTTGCTCCAATAAATAACAAGATCTTACATTCCGACAGAATGATGTCCGCCATCTTCACTTGAAGAAGCTCTCCAATGCGCATTCCTGTGTGCAGTAACAACAAGATGAGAGCCCGATCTCTTGTTGACGTTATGCCTGCAAGTATCGGCTTCAAATCTTCAGTCGGAATGGCCCTTGGCAGTACCTCAGGTGCTTTGATGCTGATTTTTTTATAGAGAATATCCAAAGGTAAGAGCTCGTGATCAACCAGATACTTGAGAAAGGTGTAGACTGTTTTTAAATGATTCCTGATTGAATTGACCATAAGCCCTCTTTCTTGCTCATGGTCAACATAGGCGGCAATATCTTTTCGGAAGATATTATCTACTCTGGTATTTCTGACTTCTTGCAGGAATAGCAAAAAACTGTGCAGTGTTTGACCGGTTTGGCTTACCGTACTGATTGTAAGATTACGACGATATTTATCGTAAAGATGGGCTATGACGTATTCATAGCCGGGCAAACAACTCTGCTCAAGTTTGTCCACTGCCCGATTAAGAATCCGCCGTCGTTTGCTGGGACGATAGACATACAATGCCCCGGCAAAGGGAAGGAAAAGTTTCTCCATAGCTCCCACACTTTGCCTGGCACGATGCTGGAGCGGAAAGATAAGATGTGATTTGGATGATTGAGTAGACTCACTCCAATCAATAGGGTAGTAATTCTCTAATATATCACTTTGTACGGTCATACTGTCCTCCTTCTTCTTTTGTAGAAAAAACAGGATATTGATGACCTTATTGTATCATAGTCTCAATTTTTTTTATTACGTATATTCAGGAAGATGGTAAACCAATCATTTCTGTGAAACGTTTGTCATTGCCATTGATATTCTTTATACTTGTCGCTATTTAACGGGCATATCTAGCAATAGCTAATTCTGATCCGATGGGATAAAAGAATAGAAAAACTAATTGTCCTGTTAGCACGCCTGAGATTTATCTATGCTGGAAAGAACTATTGCTTTATAATTACGTGAAAATAGGTTTTTAAATGAAAATAAACTATAACTATAGAAGGTTACCCATGGTAAAAACAGTTACTAAACTAACATTGATTTTTTTTGCACTTATAGCCTTTTTTCCGAATCAAGGGCTAGCTTCTTCGGACAAGCCAAATATCGTATTGATTTTTATGGATAACTTTGCTTATGGAGAATTGGGCAGTTATGGCGGTGGCATTACAAGAGGTGCTGCTACACCACAATTAGATAAACTTGCAGATGAAGGATTTCGTAGTACCAACTTTAATGTAGAAGCGCAATGTACGCCATCAAGAGCTAACCTCATGACAGGAAGGTATGCCATCCGAACTGGTAGCACCACAGTTCCGGGAGATTTAAATTTACCCTACGGTTTAACCCAATGGGAATATACCATGCCAGAAATGTTAAGCGATGCTGGCTATTCTACTGCCATGTACGGAAAATGGCATTTAGGCAATAAACCAGGACGCTTCCCTACTGACCAAGGTTTTGATGAGTGGTGGGGAATTCCTAATTCTTCAAATGTTAGCGAATGGGTAAATAACCCACGGCTCCCTAAAGATCTTGCATCAAAGGTTCCTGTCCCTGAGATATTAACAGCTATTAAAAACGGAAAACAAACCTCCGTAAAATCTTTTGATTTAAAGCAAAAAGCCTCTATGGATGGTGAGCTTACAGACAAGACCATAGACTATATTGATAAGCATGCCAAAGATGAAAAACCTTTTTTTGTTTTTCTCTCCTATGTAAATACGCATGTTCCACGTATCCCAGCTCCAGAGTTTGATGGTAAAACTGGTAATGGTCCTTGGGCAGATATATTATTACAAACAGATACCTATGTAGGCAATATCCTGAAGTCATTAAAAAGCAATGGTATAGATGATAATACTATTATGATTTTTTCATCAGATAATGGGGGAGACTTTTATGAAGATAATAGTTTTCCAGGAATGTGGAAAGGAACCTATTTTACTAGCCTAGAAGGATCGCTTAGAGTTCCTTTTATCATTCGCTGGCCCGGTAAAATTCCTGCTCGCAGTGTAAGTAACGAAATTCTTTTAGAGTCAGATGTATTTGTTACACTTGCCGCAGCAGCAGGTGGTACGCTACCAACCGACAGAATTTATGATGGAAAAAACGAGTTAGATTTTTTGATGGGAAAAACTCCAAAATCACAACAAGAAGTTGTCATTGCCTACGTCGCAGACCAGATCCATGCGGTAAAATGGCGTAATTGGAAAGGTGTTTTTAAAGGATTAGAAAAAGGTTACGGAACACCTGTTATGGAATATCCAATCCCAGTATTTTATGATTTATATACTGACCCGAGAGAGGAAAAGCCCTATTCCAAGGAAGGATTACAAAGGAATTCTTGGGTTGTTTCGCCTATTATGACAGCTTTAAAAGCACATTTAAAAACACTGGAAGAGGAACCTCCAATAAAAGCAGGAACTGTTGACCCTTATGTTCCCGGCAAAAAGAAATAAGAACGAGAAAAACTTTAATAATTGGTAAAAATGACAGCCCATTAATCGTAGAATCAAAGTTAATTATTATAAACAATTACGAAAGGTTAGCCAAAGTGAAAACAACTACTGCTATTTTCTTAACTTGTATTTCTTTGCTCCTGTGCTGCGGACTAGCTTTTGCAGCAGAGGGACCCACAGATAAGCGTACCCCAGCGCCCGATTTAAGCCAACTCAGTGACGCTGAATATGAAGCATTCTACCTAGGAGCAAATGCGATCATTTGGGGTTATCCTGCTGTCTTGTTTGAGGATCTTATGCGAGGACGCACTCAGCCAGACATTGTTAAAAAGGGCAACCCTCAGACGCAGGTAAACCAGTTTGGCAGTGTGCGCGAACTACGTGGGCCAGAATATAAGCAAATCGCCACTCCTAATAACGACACGCTCTACACGCAGTCATTTTGTGATGTGAGCAAGGAACCCCTCGTTCTATCCGTTCCCAAAGTAGATGCGGAAAGATACTACTGTATTCAGTTTTGGGATCCGAATGGAGACACTAAACACTATGTTGGATCACGAGAAACTGGCCGAGAAGCTGGCAACTACGCGATTGTCGGGCCTGACTGGAAAGGTGAATTACCTAAAGGTCTTGAACGTATCGATCTCGAATACAACGGAATCGTATTGTGGGGACGGGTCGGCGTAAGAGGCACTGCTGATCTAGAGAATGCACATGCTATTCAAGATGGGCTATACGTTATGCCATTGAGTAAATATGATGGTGTGGCGAAATTGGTGTCTGTCGATATGGAGTTTTCAAAACAACGTGTCGCCTATAATCCACCTGCTGATTTACCGAAAGAGTTAGAACTCTATTACAAACTCGCACAGTCACTTAAGCACACGCCAGCTAAGAAACAGGATGCCGTGGTTTTCAAGAGTCTCGAGCAAATTGGCTTCACGGACAAAGGGCTCACTTTTGACTACAAGTCCCTCAGTCCAGCGCAGCAAAAAGGCCTAGCAATGGGATCTCAATACGCGCAGCATTTGATGGATGTAAACGCTCAGACCACCGGGTTGACAATCAATGGATGGCGCTGGTCACCCAAGTCTGGCGTGATGGGTGATGACTACCTGTTCCGTGCGGCATTCGCCAAATGGTTTACGGGTGGCAATGCTCCTGAGGAAGCCATCTACATGGATGGCCGCAATGACGACAAGGGCGAAGCATTAGATGGAGGTAAGCATTCCTACACCATGCATTTCAAGGCAGGTGAGTTACCACCCGTCGCTGCATTTTGGTCGCTTTCTATGTATCATCTCAGCGATGGTTCTTTCGTAGAAAATCCAATAAAGCGCTATTCCATTGGAGAGCGCACGGATGGCCTCACTAAGAATGCTGACGGCTCGCTCGACCTCTATTTACAGACAAAAGCTCCTACAGATCCGAAAAAGAAAGCCAACTGGCTTCCTTGTCCTGATGGTGGCTTCTACCTCAACATGCGTTTCTATGTTCCAGATGAGAAACTTCAAAAAGGGGAGTGGATACCTCCTTCCGTGAAACAAGTTCAGTAATTACCTCGCGACAATTTCTTAAGGATTCAGGATATGATCTCAATGAACAGTTTTTGACAATTAAGGAACCACACTTTTTTCATGTTAAAATATATATTAATAATCGCTATTCTTCTTTACCCCTTTTCAGCTATTCACGCTTCTGAGGGAGGTTCTAGCGGTTACCTTCAAGGCTCTTACGGTGATTTTGCGAGTGGTATGATTGGTCCCTCTGGCTTTTATATGCGCAATGACTTGTTTTTTGCGGATACGAGCATTGGCGTTCGCACTCTTGGCGGAGGGATTGACAGTGGAGTTGATCAACAAGTGTTGGGTGACTTGCTTAAATTTGCCTATGTTTCTGACTTCAAAATTTGGGGTGGGCAATACAATGCTTCCATCGCAATCCCTATCGTTTTAAATGCCACCGTGAATGGTAGAGTGAGTGGTGGAGGAAGCCGTGTGTATCGCGGCGGAGATGTCAGCGGCATAGGCGATATTTATATCACCCCCGCTGCATTGGCTTGGAGTTGGGAGAATCACCATCTGAATGCCAATCTGAGCTTTGTCTTGCCTACTGGAGGTTATGACGATTCTCGTCTGCTCAACACGGGTCGTAATTATTGGTCGTTTGATCCAACCGTTAATTACACCTGGCTATATCCCAAACGAGGGCATGAGTTTTCACTTGCTCTGGGTTATACGGTTAACTCGAAAAATCCAGATACCGATTACACCACAGGTGATGAATTGCACCTTGATTTGATGTTAGCGCAGCATTTCAGTAAAAGTTTTGCCATTGGCTTGACTGGCTATTGGTATGAGCAGGTTTCAGGAGATAAGGGGGATTTGCCTTTGGGTTTTCAGGCTGGTGATTTCAAAGGTCGTGGAGTTGGAATGGGTCCCGCCGTTCTTTATAACTCGAAGATTGCGGGGAAAGACATGACGTTCATCCTCAAGGGGATTACTGATCTTGAGAGCAAAAATCGTATGGACGGTGACATTTTTATGATTTCTACTGCCTTTAAATTTTAATCTTTATTTGGGGCTTATTCCCAGAAGCTTGCTGCAGGGTAGTTCATTCAATTTCTAGCTTCTAATATTCAGTCAACTTACACATTCGATTACACATTCGGGTCGGACCAAGCTAACTAAGCTAACTTGCTGTTTTATTGTTAAAGCATGCTAAAAAACACCCGTTTTTATCCCTTAGAAGTACCTTTTTGCCCCTAAAAAGAACCTTCTAAGGAATTAGAGACCATATTGAAGGAGGCTTTGGCTTCTTAAAGTACACTTTTTGAGGGTGAAAAGAGCACTCTAAGGCCTGATAATAGCTATTTTGTTGACTTAAATGACAGTAATTCAGTCTGATAGGTTGGTCAGCCCCCGTTAATACCCGTTAATATCTGAAAAGTACAACTTGACATCCCGTCCGTAAATGCGTACGTTGTGGGCAGGAGGTAACAATATGAACATATTAAATGCAACTGAGGCACGTTCCAAGCTATACAATCTTATTGATGAAGCAGCTTCTTCTCACCAACCAATAGTAATTACAGGGAAAAGATCCAACGCTGTTTTGATTTCTGAGGAAGACTGGAACTCTATAGCTGAGACTCTTTTTTTGGTATCCATACCTGGAATGCATGACTCAATCAAAGAAGGGTTGGCATTAGATTTATCAGAATGCTCTAAGGAGCTTGATTGGTGAATTGGGAGTTAGTGTTTACAAAACAGGCTCAAAAAGATGCAAAAAAACTCATGAGTGCAGGTTTAAAGAAAAAGGCACAGACATTACTCGAAGTAATTGCTGAAAACCCTTTTCAAAACCCACCACCTTATGAAAAGTTGGTGGGTGATTTGGCCGGGGCATATTCTCGCAGAATCAACATACAACACAGACTTGTATATCAAGTATTCCGAAAGGAAAAAGTCATTAAAGTCATGAGACTTTGGACTCATTACGAATAAAAACACATAACGAGGCGCTGCAAGGGACGAGCGGGCAGCGCTGTTTTTCGAAGTTCCGCTTTGCTTCCAAAGATCAAGGTTATCCAAAGTTCACTGCTGCAAATCCCAAATCCTGCTCGCCCCTGTAACTACAATAGGATAGATTAGATCACAACACACAATTACAATAGGGTCGGAGTCAGTACAATAGTTGATCAGTACAATAGGGTCGGACCAAGGTAACTTGCTGTTTTATTGTTGAATTAGGCTAGGAGACACCCCTTTTTTGCCCTTAGATGCTCCTTTTTCACCCCAAAAAGAACTCTTTAAGGAATTAGGGATAACCTTTTAATTTAAACATGGTTCTTAGGTAGGGAAGAGGAGGTTCCATGCATTTCCTGAAACAAGGTTGCCTTGCATTGGTCTTTATGTTGTTGCCAGGCTGTTTAATGAAGCCAAACACAACTACGCCTTCTATTCTTGTGTTGCCGCAAAGTTTGATCCAGCTTCAGGGGCTGAGTGTGAAGGTGCCAAACGGCAACAATTGGTATAAGGGGATCCACAACCAACAGCGCCTCGATCTGAGCAAAAAGACTCCGGCTGGCAAATACCATACGATTATAGCCTTTGTTGAAACCGGATACCGACCTGAAAAAAACATTACCAGCGAAGAGCTCAAATCCAGAATTGAGGACGAATTCTCCCAGCGGTATGAACGCTTTACTCCTGTTTCTAAAACCTTTCGGATCCTTGAAGTCCAAGGTATACCTGCTGTTCGAGTTGATTTCACCGTGGAAGATCATGAGGTGAAATATGCACCGGGAAAGACTTTTATTCTTACCGGCACTGATCTCTATTTTACTCATCCTCATGCATCAGGAACTAATTCCGGTTCTCTTCTCATCAAGATCGCTTTTAGCCAGCGCTATCTTCAAGGAGAAAAGCCTGTAGAATTGGAACAGGAGATGCTTCCATTTCTTACCGGTTTTGCCTTGACTCAAATTTCAGCGGCTGAACAGAAAGGCGCTTGGGTTACACGGTTGGACTCTCAAGGACAAGAGCTATGGTCCCAATCTTTTCCAGGGTTCATCAATATAACTTCTTTGCAGAAAACAGATCAGGGCGAATACATGGCACTGGCGAGTTCCCGCAAACTCTTTGGCTGGCCGGCAGAGGGCTGGCAAATAGTACTGACCCAACAAGGAAAACTTCTTAAGTTGCAGAAATTTGCCAGTTTGGATGGAGGGAGCAAATATGCTGGTTTTGATAATTACGGTGGTACGTTCCTTTATGGCGACTGGCTTCCAAAACCGTCTAATGGACTCAGTTATCAACTGTTTGTCAAATACATAGAGAGCTCAGGACAACAACAATGGCTTAAATCTTATGGCGGTCCAACGGTAGAGCGTGCTGACACTGGAATTGTTGATGGGAATGACTTGTTGCTTGCTGCCAGTAGTTGGTCTTATGGCGATAATGGCGGGTGCTGGTTGGTGAAAATTGATACCAGGGGGACGGTCAAGTGGACAAACGTCCATGATACACCTGGAATGGATCATTGTCGCAGCCTCATTCGGTATGATACGGATAATTACCTCATGACAATAGATTCTTTTATCCCTGGGGAAATGAAACAAACTCGGGTGATGAAGCTTAATAATCAGGGTCTGGATCTGTGGCACAGTGACATTTTTAATCTCAGCATGGGCATTGTTGGGGCTGACTCTAAGGGACTTTTTTTTGCCGGGATGTATGTACCCAAGGATTTGAGCAGGGGACTCTTTTCCAGCTGGGCCACCAAGTTGGTTAGTTTTACGTCGGTAGGAAAACAGAAATGGACAGTCGATTTGCGCCATATGATGACCAAGAGTCTGGCGGTTACGGAAGACGGTGGTTGTTTGCTAGGAGGGCAGATGTATAGCCAAGATACTTCTGGGGCCAGGAAAAAAGAAGCTAGTGTGGTCAACATCAGTGCTGATGGTGAAACCAGCTGGCGTTACATTTTCCCCGGGAAGGCTGATGATAACACCACTGCTATTCTCTCCCTTGAGAGAGCAGGATTTTGGTTGGGGGAGGCTTGCCTGAGTTAACAATGAGGATTCTGCCACTCTGCAGCTCTGCGGAACAATGCCACAATGGTGTCGGTTCACGCTAACCATCTGAAAACATGAATGACTTCGCCTTGGTTCTTTTTACTGGTTTTTGACCGTCAGGTTGTGCCCCGTGGTACGTTATTTATATATGCCAGCTTGTATATGCGGTGGTCGTTGAGTATAAAATAATGACCAAAGGAGGCTTAAATGAAGCTACGAAAAACGTTGTTATTAAAGGGTGTTGAAAAGTATCTTCCAGGAACCATTTTACATGTAGCCAGGG